>NZ_JBFUIX010000003.1:0-204429 GCF_056401635.1 Paenibacillus sp. P4_E11
GCGCAGCGGCACGGGCGCGGCTGGGCGTGGCGCGGCTCGCGGAGCCGAAGGCACGGAACGCGCGGCGGGCTCGCGCGGCAGCGCAGGCGCGGCTGAGCGTGCCCCGGCCGCAGGCGCTAGCGGCGCAAAGCGCGCGAGCGCCGGTTCTGGCGCGGCCGCCGCAAGCGAAGGTGCGACCAGCGCCAACGGCGCCAAGCTAGCCGGCGGCGGTGCGAGCGCGGGCGAGCGCACCAGCGCCGCAGGCACGGCGCTGCGCGAAGTCGTCGCGGCATGCCCGCGCCCCGGTTGCGGCGGCGACATCATCGTCGGCCACAAGGGCTATGGCTGCTCCCGCTTTCGCGAAGGCTGCAAGTTCGTCATCTGGAAAGAAAGTTTAGGCAAGTCCTTAACACCTACGATGGCGCGTAGCCTAATCCAGAAAGGTCAGACGAGCAAGCTGAAGCTGACAGACGGTTCGGGCCAGCCCATTGAAGGAAGGATCATACTGAAGGATTCCACATCAGGAGCATTAGCGATTGAGCCCAGTTAGCACCGGAATGTCCTCAGTTGCTCTTCCGGGAGCCTAGCTACACGGAGCGCACATGAACATTTGATCCAATCGTCTAAATTCGTAACCTTGTTTGCGGGCATAATCAATGATTTCCCCCATCGCTTCTGCATTGTCCTTGGATACGGAATGCAACAGGATAACGGCTCCCGGATGGAGCTGGCTGACTACTTGATCGTATGCATATTTCCAGCCATTTTGCTTTTTCGTATCCCAGTCGAGATAAGCGATTGACCAAAAAGCGTTAATATAGCCGAGTTGCTCGCTAACGGCCAAGGTGCGTTTGTTAAAAATCCCCTGAGGCGGACGCAAGAAAAGCATTTCCTTTTGTCCCGTCACCGTTGAAATTTTCTCTTTTACCTGATTCAGTTCGTCGATCATGCGCTCGTCGGAAATCTGCGTAAGATTCGGGTGACTCCACGTATGGTTGCCGATTATATGCCCTTCACGAACCATTCGCTTCAAAAGTTCCGGCTGATCTTGAATGTAATGTCCCGTAACAAAAAAGACGGCCGGTACCCTCTTCTCTTTCAATACATCCAATATTTTCGCGGTGTGCCCATTCTCGTATCCGTTGTCGAAAGTCAGATATAGTTCCTTCCGTGACCCGTCCCCGATAAAAATGGCATGATGCTTTTCCAAAATGTCTTTAAAGCCCTCCTCGTTAATGGAGGCTGCCAAACCGTTCTTGCTTTTCTTAAAACCAAAATGGAACGGTCGGTCATCGAAAGCCATGGCGGATAGCAGGATCAAACTCGCTAGAAGTGTCAAAAACACCGCTATATGGATACCTTTATTCTTGAAACGCATCGTTTCAAACAAGCTCCTTCCAACTACGTATTGGTTTATGTAGTATCCTACCTATTTTTCCTTATCGTACACTTCTTAATCCTGTAATCATTTCCCTCGTTTGGTGCTGGAACGTTGTGCAAAGGATATACATTATTGCCAACTCAGGAAGAGGGTATCACGATGGGAATCAAAATAAAGCTTCTCTGTATATGCACAATTACTGTGCTTTTCCAGTTCTCGACACTCCCTATCTTCGCGTACGATGAAACCGAGTTCCGTGACCGAAGAGCGGCGATTGTGATCGACGATTTTGGCAATAATATGGCAGGTACGGAAGCGATGATGAACTTGCCTTTTCAAATAACGGTCGCCGTCATGCCGTTTTTGCGGACAACGAAGAAAGATGCGGACACGGCGCATCGGAACGGACACGATGTAATCGTACATCTGCCAATGGAACCTTTGAAAAGCAAAAGAAGCTGGTTGGGGCCGGGAACGATCACTTGCGATTTGCCTGACGATGAAATCCGCAGACGGGTGAATGCCGCGATCGAGGATGTCCCGCATGCGATTGGGATTAATAATCATATGGGATCGAAAGCGACTGTCGACGAGCGAGTGATGCGAGTTGTACTGGAAGTTTGTCGGGAGAGAGGAATGTTTTTTTTGGACAGCCATACGAACTATAGGAGCATCGTTTCGAAGATTGCTAAAGAAGTCGGGGTCCCATCCATCGAAAATCATATTTTTTTGGATGACATCAAAAGCAAAATGCATGTGTGGAATCAGATCAAATTGTTGCAGACGCATTTGAACGAGCACGAAACGTGCGTGGTCATTGGCCATGTCGGCGGGGGTGGTAAGATAACTGCGGAGGTACTAAGACAGTTACCTGCCACGACTAGTGGAATCCGCTTCGTCGGCGTTTCGAAGCTTCTGCCTTGATCCCAACCCCCATGAGGCTCCCAGGAACGATCAGATCTGTTTTCTTATTTCTCTGACTTTAATAACGAGGTAACACACGCCGGCACAATAAACGATAGCCATTTGAATGATTTCCCACAACCTCCCTGATCCAAACCATGCACCTAAAGTATGAATTGAATAATGAACGATGATCAGACACACCAACAATTGCGTGGTTTCAATTAAGGTTTGTATGGGTGGAACTGTGATACGGTGTGCCTTTGTCAGCATAATCGAGTTCCACAAAGCGGCAATCAACTCTAAGCTTAGAATACCAATAACTGCCCCGGCGTAGCCGAATCCCGGAATCGCAATCAACATATAGTTGCATAATACCGATCCGATGATTGCCAATACCAGCCCTTGAAGAGGCCTAATCTTGTCTCCTCCTGACCACAGGATGATAGTGGTTACCTCCCGGAGCCCGGCTAAAATCGGAATGAAGGCCATATAACGGATCGCATTCGCAGCTGAACTATTGTAGAAAAATAGCGAGGATAATGGTTCGGCGTATGTATACAAAAACCATGCCGAGGCGCAGCCCCATAACCAACTGAAGCGAAGTGCGAATTCAGAGCGAACCCTAAACGTATGGTGCCTAAGAGCGATCCGATCTGCAACCAGTTTCGTCGACAACGTATAGGCAAGAGCCGAAGTAATCAATGTAGGCATATAAACGACCAGCGCCCCCATTCCTGCAAGCTCCCCGAATATGGAGACCGCTTCGGACAAACTGTATCCTGAGGCTTGCAACCGGTTCGGAACGATGTAGGCGTCGAGAAAATCCGAGAGCGGAACGATGTACCGGGTTGCGGATACGGTCAATGAGGAATATAAGAATAACGCGATCTCTCTCTGTGCCTTGATCCCCGGCATTTCCGGCAATTTCCCGGATTCGACAAAGGCAAACACACGGGTCGATGCAAGCAGAAATACGACCGCACCGACCGCACCCGCAAACGCCCCGATCATAGCCCCTCCAATTGCATGGGATAGTCCCAAAGGGAGCCACGCGAATACAAGTAAAATCATGAAGGTTAACCGGACTGTCTGCTCGACAAGTTCAGATATGGCAATCGAACCGTGGCTGTTCCTGCCTTGCAAATATCCTCGTACGAGGCCGAGCAGCGGCACGATGACGATCGCCGGTGCGACACAACGAATGGGAAAAGCCAGTTGATCGTTGCCTAGCGACCTCGCCAAGCTGTCGGAAAACCGATAACAAAACCACCCTGCCCCCAATCCCAAAATAAGAAGAAGGACAGCCAATCGCTTAAACAACCGACGGCCTAGTGAAAGATCTTCCGCCGTGGTCAGAGCAAGCGAAGTAGGGAGCCCTCCTGAAATAACCGTTAAGCTGAATCCGTAAAATGCATAAGCCATTTGGTACAGTCCAATCCCTTCCGGCCCCAGGATCCGGATAAGTGGGATTCTTGCAACGATTCCCAGCAACTTCACCAGAAACAGAATACCCGATCGTGTAATCATATGTTTCATTAGCGAACCGGAACTCACACCTTCACCCCATTGCTGGTCTTGTCCTTTTCCTCCTTTCATTGTATTAGTTTTTGTTCTCCATTATGAACGAGTTTCGATTTTTCAGTTATTTGATGTGGATCAGCCAATACCGTGTTGTTTTGTCCCAGCCCAAATCGAATGGGGCACGGAAGCGGTCAACCGTATGGCAGTTAACGAGAGGATAGCCGTTGTTGTCAAAACCCATGAATATGGCGAAATGGTCGATGTCTCCCGCCAATTCGTAGGCAATCAAATCGCCGGGAAGCAATCCATTAAAAGCCCCTTGCGGATTGTGTTCCATCGGTTTCATGATTTCGGAATAAGTTCCCTTAGCGACGAGACGGCCGTACCCGCTGTACAAGATGAATTGTTTGAACTTATCGGTTCGTACCCAATGTACGCTTCCACTACCTTTCAAATACCGCCAACCATGCGTCATCGGTATTCCCCCGCCTTCCGGGTCTCCGAGGACCTGTGAAACGAAGTTGGTGCAGTCCCCCCCCGAACCGGTGTAATCACGGTATTTGCGGTTATACCGATTCTCATTGCCGGCCCCCCAGGCTGCGCCGGCATAATTGTTGGCATAATCGATCGCTTGTTCCCGGTTGAAATGTCGCACAGATTTTTTTCCTAATGAGGGTACGTCGGGGGAACGTAGTGCGCTGGTATCCGGGTCGTTAGACTTCCGTTCTTGGGCCGGGATAAGATCTGGATTTTCGTCGAATGGGTCCAAATACCATTCGTTCAGAACGAACCATCCGTCACCGTTTTTTTGCAGTTTCAGCGAATGCCGGGTTCCAACTCCAAAGTGCTGCGGTGCAACTCCTGATTCGTTGTACTGGTACGTCAGCTTCAAGGATTGGACTACCGATGCCCGAACGAAGCCTCCTTCCTTTTTGATGCGGCTGATGCGGATCGAAGGTTCCGCTGCAATGAATTTCAGATTTCTTCGTTCCGCCCACATGCGAACATATTTGCTTCGATGCAGTTCAAGGCCTTTGGCGTATTGGCTTGTCCTTCCTTGTTCCAGGTAATACCCGGATAATAATCGTTCATCCCCGTTCAGCAAAAAATCAGCTCTAACGTCATACAATTTTTGCAGAAAACTGCGGATTTCCTGTTCTTCGTCTGATTGTTTTGCAAAAACCGAAGAAGAGCTACAAATCATTAAAAGAACAAAAATGATCCCTATTGCCTTGGCCTTCAAACGTATCACTCCAAATACCTAAGTAATTTTCTACAAATACAGGGGTAATGTTTCCCTTAAGGGCGTTTTTTATGTATGTGTTTAAAAGCGATGGTTTCTTGGAAATCTTAACAACGAGGTGACAAAATGAAACGAAATAAATTATGGATAAAAGTATTGATTCTGTGTTTAAGCAGTGGTTTCCTTGCCAAATCCCCTGCAACTGCAATGCAAACTAACCAACCGGAACAATCAAATCTAATGAAGCTAATCACTGATGAAGCTTCAAAAAGAAAAATCGCCCCTATAGATGCGAGAACGGATAAGGTATGGGGTGGGATTCCTGGGTATAATGGAATTGAGGTTGACGTTAATAAGACTTATGAATTGAATAAAGGACTTACAGATCTAAACTCCATTCAATACGAGTATCAGGAAATTCAACCGAAAATTCATTTGGAGGATCTAGGGGCTCAACCTATTTTTATGGGAAATCCTTCAAAACCAATGGTTTCTTTGATGATCAATGTTGCTTGGGGTAACGAGTATATTCCCCAGATGCTTGACATATTAAAGAAGCATCATATAAAAACGACCTTTTTCTTTGATGGTTCTTGGCTTAGTAAAAATGGCGATTTGGCCAATCAAATAGCCGAACAAGGACATGAGTTATCCAATCACGCCTATTCCCATAAAAACATGAGTAGACTAAGTAAAAGTCAAGCCGTTCAGGAAATAACCAAAACCGAACATCTGCTCAGTTCCACTTTTCGTATCCAAAATACGTTGTTTGCTCCTCCTTCTGGCGATTATGACATGACAACTGTGAATATCGCAAAGGAATTGCATTTAAAAACCATACTTTGGACGTTGGATACCGTAGATTGGAAAAACCCTCCCCCTCAAGCTATTATTGAAAAAATGGACAGGAAAGTTAAGGCAGGTTATCTAATTCTAATGCATCCAACCAAATCATCAAGTCAAGCTCTCGATGGAATGATTCAAGTTATTGAACGAAAAGGATTGAAGGTTGGAACCGTAAGTGAGGTTATATCGGAAAAGCGGGTTAAGAACGAAGACCAATCGGGTCGATAATACATATTCGCCTTGATCGAGCCGGAACAACAAACAGGCTGCCCTTCTAACGACCGAAGTCGCTGGAAGGGCAGCCTTCTACTACAAATGGCTTATGATACACCCACTGGCATCATGTTGCGGGCTAGTCATTATTTCTTCGTTGCAGCATAGATGGCGTTGGCTTCTGCTGTTGCTTTTTCCAGACCAATCTTATTCATCTCAGCAACGAAGCTGTCGAAACCCTTATCAAGATCGACTTCGCCGACAATGAATTTAAGTTCGAATTCTTTCAGCATTTTCGTCAGTGCGTCTTTGTTCGCATCAAAGCTTGGGATAATGCGCAATTGCATAGCATCCGTTATATTCGTAATGCCTTTATCATTGATCTTCTCTTTGAAAGCTTGCTTCTCTGTCGGATACTCAAGCTTCAACAATGCAGGGTTGCCCTGGATCATGAAGAAATTGGAACCAATTGAGGAAGCAGCTTTGATCGGATCTATATATTCCGCCTTCCGCACCGGACCACCGTCAACGATATCGTAATGCGTACCCTTCTCACCAAACAGAGTCATCATGTAAGGCTCTTGATCCGTCGCTATTGCGTCAACCATTTTCAGAATCGCTTCCACCTTCTTCTCATCCTTGACGGCATCCGCACCAATCGCGAATGGTGACTGCTTGAAGCCTTGGGCGATACCCATCATTTTACCCGCAGGGCCGACAACCGGCTTGCCAACGACCAACTTCATGTTCGCTTTGGCAGCGTCTGCACCGACTTGCCCCGAGATGTGGTTGTGATACCATGCCGCCTGATCTAGCATCCCCATCTTGCCATTAACGAACTTGGCGCGATAGGAATTCCAATCATCGGTAACAAATTCAGGATCGATGATGCCCGCTTTGTACCATTTGTTAAGCACTTTTAGCGCAGTGCGCGATTGCTCGCTCGTGAAGCCAAATTGAACCTTGCCGTCCACAATAATCCAAGCAGAAGGATGCACGCCGTGAGCAGCAAATACCGTGTTGAATATTTGATTGCTGCCCAGTGTGTCCTTGCCGCGTGCGGAAATGCCGTACGTGTCCTTCTTACCGTTGCCATCGGGATCGTCGTTGCGGAACTTCGTCATCACATCTTCCAGCTCTGCAAACGTTTTCGGAGGTTCGTTGTAGCCAATCTTCTTCAGCCATGCCTCGTTATAAGCTGGAATGAACGGAGAGCCGCCCTCACCGAAAAACTTCGGTATCCCATAATTTTTACCGTCAACGACACCTACATCCCATGCTGTCTTATCTGTCTCGTCAACCATCTTGGAATAGTTCGGCGCATACTTACGGATCTTCTCCACCGGAATCTCGCCGACTACCCCTTGCTTGACATAGTTCAAGAAGTCACCAAATCCACCGTCTACGGTCGCGAAGAAATCCGGTTTCTCGCCGGAGGCCAGCTTAATGTTAACCTGCTGCTGCCAATTGGAGCGATCGATGCCGATTGGTTTGAGCTTGACATTGAACTTCTTTTCCAAATATTTCTGAATAATCGTGTCCGTACCAGGCACGTAACCGCTCATCCACGAAAATTCAATCGGTTTCGCAGGTGTAATGGGTGCTGCCGTTGCGCCGTTCGGTGATGCCGCAGGTGCTGTTGTTGCACCTTTTGTTTCTTCTTTAGCGCCACCGCAACCAGCAAGTACGATCGTAAGCGCAAGAGCTGAGGCTGAAGCTTTGAACATTTTCCCCTTCATTGTAGAATCCTCCCTATTGTGATCTATTATATCAAACGGGCGTATGTTGCCTCCGTCCAATAACGAAGTTGGTGCGCCGAATCAGCCTTTGACCGAACCGACCAATATGCCTTTGGTAAAATGCTTCTGCAGGAACGGGTACACAACCAGAATCGGAAATGTAGTGAAGACGAGCACGGCGGCCTTGAGCGATTCCTTCGGTGGCGCAATCGTACTCATCATCGCAGTCGCAATCATCGATTCGTCCTGACTAATAATCAACCGCCGCAAATACATCTGCAGTACGATCAAATCCTGTTTCTGCGCATACATCAGGGCATCGAACCATGCGTTCCAATGCATCACCGCACAGAACAATGCCATCGTCGCCATAATCGGTTTCGACACCGGCAACACAATTTGAGCAAAAATGCGGATATCGTTTGCGCCATCGATTCGAGCCGACTCCTCGATTTCCTCGGACAACTCCATGAAGAAATTACGGATGATGATCAGCCAGAACGTATTGATCATACTCGGAATAATGAGCGCCCAGCGCGTATCGAACAGACCTATACTCTTGATTAACATGTAGCTGGGAAGTAACCCTCCGCTGAAAAACATCGTAATGATGATGAACATCGTAATTGTGGTTCGGTGCGGCAACCCTTTCTTGGACAACGCATACGCTGCCGAAGACATGATCGTAAGCATCAGAACCGTGCCTACAACGGTGCGAAATACAGAGTTGCCAAGTGCTCTCCAAATTTCCTTCGTCTTGAATAGTTCCGTATAGGACCCCGTACTGAAGTCTCTCGGAATAAGGCTTACACCCAGACTTGGTGCGCCAGCGCTCAGCGACAGCGTGATTTGATGCAAGAATGGATACGTCATGGTCACGCACATAAGCAATAGTACGAGCAGCAAGAACACTTGAAACAATTTCTCAGGTAACGTCAATTTCATAAGGGCGCCACCTCCCTAAAGCTGACAATCCTCATACCAGCCCCTCCTGTCCCGCACGCTTCACGATATAATTCGTGAACAGTACAAGTATCAAGGCGATGACATTCTTGAACAGACCGACCGCCGTTGCGAAGCTGAATTGCATTTGCTCCAGACCTACACGGTACACATAGGTATCGAGAATATCGGCAACCTTATAAGTGGCCGGCGAGTACATGTTCAGTACCTGATCGAAGCCAGCGTCAAGCACGTGGCCGATCCGCAGAATGAACATGATCGAGATTACCGGGATGAGTGAAGGCAGCGTAATGTACAGCATCTGCTTGAACCGTCCAGCGCCGTCGACAACGGCAGCCTCATACATTTGAGGATTGATCCCTGCAAGCGCTGCCAAATAAATAATCGCTCCCCAGCCAATTTCTTTCCAGATCGCAGTGGAGATGAGGGTGAACCGGAAGTATTCGGACTTGCCGACAAAATAGATCGGTTCAAAGCCAAACCAGCCGATTATAGAATTGACGATCCCGCTAGATGGCGATAGTACCGTGAACATGAATCCTGCTACGACTACCCAGGACAAGAAATGAGGTAGATATGAAAGCGTTTGCGCAAATCGTTTAAAAAATTCAACACGAACCTCATTAATCAGTAGAGCTAGCACAATGGGTGCCGGAAACCCGAATACAATGTGGTAGAAGCTAATCACGAGTGTATTGCGGATGATCAAGTGAAAATCCTGCGCCCCGTTGATCATGCTATGGAAATGTTTGAGCCCAACCCAGGGGCTTCCGTTAATTCCCTTGGAGATGACAAAATCTTTGAACGCAAGTTGGATTCCGTATAGCGGACCGTATGAGAAGATGATGTACCATACGATCGCGGGGGCAAGCAGCAGGAACATGTACTTGTATCGTTTGTACAATCTCCACCTTCGCTGCCAACTCGACGGTTCCTTTAATGCGGCAGGCGTTATTCGGCTGCTTCCCGGCTTCTGATCCGTTGTTTGATTTCCAGTAGATGTCACATGCTGCATTGGGCACTTCTTCCTTTCGTTATTATGATTGACATGATTCAAATTTATTATGGGAGACTCGTCCACGTCCATTCCAATTCTCTCGAAACCGTTGCGATAATTTCCGATTGGAACTCGATTCGAGAAATTTGTAAGAAAAAGAAAACCCGTAGCACCTAGGCAGGCGTTTCGGGTTGTCAGGTAATACTTATTATTCGGCTAATCGTTCCCGCATCTTCTCGGAATTCCGGTACTGCAGCGGGGTAATGCCGAACTTCACTTTGAATTTGGTACAGAAATATTGCGAGTTTCGGTACCCAACGGATGTAGCAATTTCGGCTACGGCTAACCTTGGTCTAGAAACCAGCATCAGTGCTGCGTGCTCCAAGCGAATTCGGTTCAAATATTCGGTGAACGACTCGCCCGTAATCGTGCCGAATAGCGTGGAGACATAGTTGGGCGATAGATTGACGCGTGCGGCTAGTTCGTCCAACGACAGATCCTCGGCCATATGGTCCGTGATGAACGATTTCAGCCGGCTGATTTTCTCCAGATGAACATCATTCCGGCTTTCGTGAATATGCTTAGCCACTTCGATAGCCTGTTCCTTAAGTAATGCCAACGTCTCTTCCATTGTGCTTTGCTTAATTTTGTCGTGCGCGCTAAACACGGGAAACATCTCATGCAACTTCTGTTCGACGACGACCTGCGATAGCACCGTACCCAGCCTCAGACAGATGAGCTCGATTGTCTCCACGCTCAACGGCTCCGCGCGCAGCCGCGCGGCTAGATTATCCATCCATTGCTCCGCTTCGTTCGCGGTGCCCGCCTGTACTTTATGCTGCAACAAATCGTAACTGATGTCCGGGGTAAGCAGCGTTTGCCGATAGCTGGAAATATCCTCATACATGATGATAGCATCCTTGCCACGAACGAACGAATATTTATACGCTTGCATCGCTTCCTGGTACGAACGGTGAATCGCCTCTACGGAATCGACTACCGTGCCAACGCCTGCGCCAAATGGCAGATCGCTCGTGGAAGGTGGTATCGAAGCAAACGCTTTGGCAATCATGCTGGCGGCTTCTTCCGGGTTGCCGTAAATGAAAATAAGCACAACCAATTCATGCGGACTCAGACTGACGATTTCTGCGGCTAGACCCAAGTGTTCGCTCACATTTCGGCTCAACTGCTCGATACCGTCCGGTTCCACTGACAGATAAGCAACCGCGTACCGGCACTCGAGCGGGATGGTCGGCAAATCGCCGAACCCCGCATCCGTCTGCTGCCCTGTAATAAGTCCGGTTATCTGCTTGATCCTTACCTGATCCTTCATCCTCAACATACTTAAGTCGATGAACATCAGCATGTGGTTAATGGCGGCGTATTCGGTTCCCTCCGTGACCTGCACCGGCCCCGTGTACAGATTACGGATCGAATACAGCAGCTTCTTGAGCGGCATATAGAAATGCCGTGACATCAGGAAGGATACGATAATGCCACCGAGCAGCGCTAACAAGCTGGCGGTCCACACTTGCCGTTTCATCTTGTCTGCAGCTAGCAGGAACGACTCCATCGGACGAACGATGACGTACGTCCATTTGTTGGAGGATTCTGTAGCTGGCAGCAAGGAAATGACGTTATGGCCTAATCGCAAAGAGACATCAGACGCCGTCACATTGCTGCTGGAAGATGAGAAGCTCTTGACGAGGCCGCCCACTGTCTCCATTTCTTCCGGACTGGCCTTCTCGCCACCCAACAGCAATTTCCCATTCTCGTCAAACAAATACAAGTTGGACTCGGGAAAATTAAGCGCATTACGCATTGTCTTGTTCAAATAGTCTATATTAATGTCCAGATACAGGAACCCGGAAGCTTTTGACGGTTCGGCCCTATAGGGGAGCGTATACACATACGTCATGACTTTGTGGTCAGTCGTTCCTGGCTTCTCTCGCATAAACCAGTGGTGAGCAGGGGTCGATTCGAGCGAGCGTATGAAGGCGGCGTCTGAGGAATTGCCAGGCTTCTCGTAATAACGCTCATCATCAATCACATATTGCCCCTTGCCAAAATAAATGGTGATGCCGTCTATTCCTTTGGTCATCTCCTTGATGATCCCGATATCTTTTCGGAACGTGACAATCTTATACATGTTGCCGCTGGCAGGCTGGTCGAGCAAATAATTGATCGCCTCCGCGCTGTCCGGGCTTAGAGTGGAAAGCACCTTATTAAAGAAAGCGTCTTCATATAATCGCAAAAAACTATTTTCCACGACATCCCTTACATTCAACAAGCCGTACCGGGCATCCTTGGACACTTCGCTCGTCACCATACGGTTCGCATTGGTTAGCAAATAGCCGCCCGTGATCCCGATTAAGACAAGCGCCAGAATCGTATACGAGAGCACCAATCGATAGTAATAACTGCTTCGCCATTTCGTAATCACCGAAGAACCCCCTTCCCCGTTGATCCGTTTCTCGCCTATCGTCTCTCTATTATACTTGGAATTCACCAAGCGACAAGCCACAGATCCATCCATTCTTCGCGGCCCCAAATAAATGCAAATAGGCCGGAGTGATACGAATAATCGTACCTCTCCGACACAAGGGATTGCCATTATAAATTTCACGAATGCTTTATAAATATTTCGAACAGCCTGAATCGGACTAGATGCCGAGCACGGTCTCGCGATACGATTCCATCCCTATCAGTACTCATCTTCCTGTCTCTGTTAGCTCCGTCTTCCAAGTCAGCTCTTCACCCGCCTGCAGAGGACCTGATACGAGCAGCGACAGGCTGGCCGAAACACCGGAAACAGAGTGGAACGAACGCTCATACGACAGATTATTCTGAACCGAGTAGACGGCATCCGGCGTGCGGATCACATTGTCACAGGCATCGCAGTCGATCTTATACGACCTGCCGGCATACGACAGCTCCCACCCATGCTCCATCCGGCGCTCGATTCGAGTTCCATGGCGCCCGTCGGTCATCAGCAGCGGTAATATATGTTCGCAGGAGACGAATGCTTGTTTCGCCTGAAGCGCGTATGTCCATTCTACACCCGATCCGGTGAGGCGGATGGACTTACGGCATACGAGCTTCTCAGTCTCCACGGTCATCACAATCCCATTGTCCACCCATTCCACGGCTGCCGTTTCTGTCATGTCGGGATAGACAGCCTGGCCCTCGGCATCGCGAAGCAAGAAGCCTTCCCATGCGCCCAGATCATACCCTTGATAATAAGGCTGCGCAGCCACCCGGCTCGGGTTAAGCCGTGGCTCGGCCAGTGGAAGCTGGTTGCCGCCAATCCGGTAATGGAACCCGCATAGAGCAGGGGAGTATTTGCCATGATGCATCCGCAGACTGACTGCGAAGAAGTCGTCACCGTTGCGCACGAACGCATATCCGCTGCGCGTGTCGACGTAGCTGTTGCGAACAGGCAGCGGCTTGCGTTCATTGGCGCGCGGCATGTGCAGCTTCCGATTGATAATGCGCTCTGCAACAGAAATGCCGGTCATGCCGAGAATGCCGTAGCAGTTCACTAGCGTGTACCATTCATAGCCGGTGCGGAGCTCATGCGGCAAGTAGTTCGGTGTCAAGCTGTAAGTACCGTCTTCTTTTTTATACGGCAGCCACGCTTGAAACGCTTTGGCGAACAAGTCGGCGTCAGCCATCCCCGCATACGCCTGATAGGCAACAAACGAGCCCCATGTGAACTTTTGGTGCCGGCTGCGCTCTGTCATAGCGAATGTGCCATCGAACGATGTCGCATGGTTGAACCATTGCTGCCCTTTCTCCAGCAAAGTCTCCACCCGCTCGCGCATAGCGGCATGTTCTGGCTTCCACTGCTCGATCGCGGACATGACACTGGTTAAGATCAGCATGATGAAAGCCGAATAGGCGATCGGCATCCCGTCGTGTTCGCGGAAATTAACCTGGTCTTTGAGATCGAATGCATCGTTCAAAAATCCGTCGTGTTCGCGTTCTTCCATCAGTTGCATCAATTTCTCCATAAAGGCCACATCTGCAGCACGGTAGCCCAACTGCTCAAGGAATAGCTCATTGCCAAGCTGCAGCGCGGCGCAGTTCAAATTGATCGTGCCGCAATCTTGCGGCTCGCCATGCAGGAACTCGTCGGCAAATTCACCCTTATACTTGTTCCGCTCCTCTTCCGGTAGCATCAGTAGTGCCATCATCCCATAATGATAGATGAACATTCGGGCGAACGGCGCGACCTTCATGTCTTTAATCCGTACCGTTGCGCGGCGGACAAGCTTCAGGGCAGCGTCGAGAAACTCCTGCTTGCCAGAGAAATTGTAGCCGTTGGCAAAAATAACAGCGGCCGTGCCAGCGGTATAATTCTCGCTGTAAATCGTATCACAGCGGTCCTCGATCGCCCCGGTTTCTTCATCCATCCAAGTGGTGATTACTTTCATATAATCGTTCAGCACCTGCTGCATCTGAGCATGTACGTTTTCACGTTGTTGTGTAAACATGGAAGTTCCTCTCCTTCATGATGAACAATTGTTAAGCTTCGTCTTCGTCGTATTCGCGATAGGCGCCGAATACGAACAAGTCATCTTCCCCAAGCGACGCAGGAACGGCGGTATCGTCTTCACCGAGCGCCTTGGCTGCCCGCTTCCACAGCCGGGTTCGCGCATAGCGCTGATGAATGAGCTGGAACGGTGTCGTTTCAAGCAGCCGCTTCGCTTCAGTGTAATTGCCCTTATCCGCAGCAAGTGCGGCCCGGCGCTCTATCAGCCACTCATCCTGCAGCGCCGCTGTCTCGGTGAGCCAACGCTCACGCTCCGCAAGCGTCTCCGTCCCGAGCATCGCAAGCGCTACATCGCGCTCGAAGACGACCTGCGGATGCAAGGCGAATGCCCGCGAGGCAATACGGCGATAGCAAGCCACCGCAGTGCGGGCTTCTCCCTTGACGCGCCGGTACAGCCGCGCCGCAAGTGCGGCAGCGCGATCGTCGGCGGATACGGTGAGCACGGCTAGCGATTCATCGATGCGGTCATTGCCTGCGTACCAGGAGCCGAGCTGGAACAGCCAGCGGTCCCGCTCCTGCCCCGTGGAGCCTGCGGAAGCCCAGCGCAGAGCCGCCTCCAACTCCTCCATGCCGCTTGGCGCCCAGCGATTGTCGCCTTCGTCTGGCGGCGCCGGCAAGGACGACCGATCTTCGCGCCTGTAAGCGTCGACCACTTGCAACCATACATCCCCCTCCGCGTCGCGGTAAGAAAACAGCGGCACCTGCTCCAGCGGAATCAATTCCGGCGCCGGAAGCGCGATGTCATAAATCGATAGACGCCGATCGGTCGGAATCCAGTACTCGGTGTGGGACCGTTGTTGCTGCGGCTGCAGCTCCTGCTTGATCGATTGATCCACGATCGGCCCCGCCTGGATTTCCAAACACTGCTCGCCGTCCAGCGTATACTGCGTAATGAACGCTTCGTGAGGCCCGATGCCGTCGGTCCACAGCTTCATGCCCGGCACTTCGTCCAGCTTAGCCGCATGATATAGACCGCTGCCAAGGCTTGGCGTATACGCGCCGAATGCCCCGCAATCCGGCTCCCGCCAGAAAAAACCGGCCATCCGTGGCATGTCCGACTGCCGCTTCGGTCCGTCTTGCTCCCAATCGATCATATCCATCTTCTCGCCGTGATACAGCACCTGGCCGCGTGGATAATGAAATTCGGTATCTTCTCGCGCAGGGACACCGGCGTTCGACCAAGACATCCACGGATGCGCCGCCGATGTAGGATTGTAGAAGACGGTTCGCTGCGTCAAGAAGTCATCGTGTTCCCCTAGCGAATATTCCACCGTCCACTGCATGCCGAAGCGCAGCTCACGCTCCCCGCACCAGACGTAGCAGCGGTCACCGATTCGTTCCGTACGGACATAGAGCGGTACAATCTGCACCGGTGTATGCGAGATCGGGAAGCTGACCTCGATGCCTCCGCCAATGAAGAAGTGTCGTGGCAGTACTCGAATGGGTCTAACGATCGGGGCATGATGCAGCACCTCACGGCCGGAAGGCCGGTGCTGCAGCGAGTACACCTTGCCGCCAAGATCGGGACAGATTACCGCCTGAACATGATCGTTAGCAAGCGATACGAACCGATAGCTCCGCAACGTGGCGCGACGGCTCGTCTCAACAAAGCTTTCGTATGGATAGACACCGTCGGGATCCTGCGCCGTCGGGATCGGTCCCGCAGGTGTCAGTTGATGCTCCAACATAGTGCTCGTGTAAGATTTCAGTTCCAGCATCTTGCCAGCTCCTTTATTTTCACAAGGTTATTGAATGGGTGGTGCTGCGGAACAAGCCCGCTACTTCTCGCCGCCCTGATCATCATCGGCTGCCGGATGCATCAACAAATCATGGTATTCCGCCGTCAAACCAGCCTTCGCTTCCACTTCTTCCGGAAATTCGGCATAATTGGCGATCACATTGTCGCCGGTACGGTGCAGATGAATATCCTCCGGCGTCGAGTAGCGACTGTAGTTGCCGCTGATGCGGAAGCCTGCGCTGCCTTCATCCAAGTAAATCGCCGATACCGGGAACGAACCGGCCCACTTGGAACGCTTGATATCGACAATCAGATTGCCGCTGATCTCCGAATCCGGTTGTTTCGATAACGTATAAATCCCGGCCCCGTCGCATAGCAAATTCATGGAGCGAACGATGCGATTGTGCACGATCCGGTTGTTCGCCGCAGCCGAATCGACATGCAGCCAGCCCCATCCAAGGCTGATGCCGGAATAAGGCAAATCGCGCAAATCGTTGTTTTCGATAGTGATGTGGCGCACATACCCAGCAGCAATGCCGATGCTCCCGTAATAATCTTGCCCTATACGGCGGACAACGTTGCTCGCAATGCGATCGCCAGTCGACACCTCACGAGAGTCGAGCGGTAGATAGGGCTCATGAAATTCGACATCTGGCGCAGAAAAGGTCCCGACTGAGATCCCGTTGCCCGCAACGTCGGTAATGATGTTCCCCTCTGCCTCACACTCGAGCGTGCCGTAATGAAAATCAAGCGCAGTTGCGCCCATATGCCGAAACTCGTTGCGCTCGAATCGGACATGCTGCGCGCAAGCGACGTACACACCTGCGGGCGGACGGTCAACACGCTGGTTGTTCTGCTCGTCCGCGAACACGTTGTACTGTCCCGCCTGCGCGGTCAAATTGCCCTGCTCGCTTGGCCGCAGCCAGTTCGTATGGGCGAAGCTGATGCCGCGGAACGTCAGATTGCGCACCGGGCGGTCAAGCGTGCCCACAATGCTCACAAGCGTCTCCGCGACAGGCGCTATCGTCTCCGCAGTCATCATGTCCTCGCCCGGTCTCGGGATGTAGTGCAATTCCCCAGCCGCACGATCCGCATACCATTCTCCTTCGGCATCGACGAACTCATGTGCGTTCTCGAAGTGGTAGTATTGACCGTCCTTCTTCGGAGCGAAGGGACGCGCGAACAGCATCGACCCCTCAGGCTCCTGTAGCTTGATGCGAGCCTCGTCGCCATCCAAGGTATAGCGTTCCAGCCGGACCGTCGATTCACCCCAATATTGCTGTATGATCATTTCCACATCGCGAAACTGCCGCCAATCGGCAATTTCTTCGCGGTTTACTACGATTTCCTTCGTTTCGTTGTCCCAACTTAACAGGCTGAAGTACAGCCCCTTGTCCGGTCTCCGCGCACGGATCGCGCGTTGTCCATTCACATACAATTGACGGAATTGTCGTCCGCCTAGGTCGCATTTGTACATCAAGTTTCCGCTCTTGCTCCAGCCTGTAAGCGGCACACCGCCACTGAAGACTGGCTTCTCGCCGGGATAGGCACAATAGATGATGCGGAAACCGTTCGTCCCAGAATCACGCTCTTCGAATGTGGTCGCTTCCGTTACCCGGTATGTTCCACCGCGCAAATACACGATGATGTCTCCGCTCATGGCTTGATTCAGCCCTCGCACCGCGTCTCTTGCTCGCGCAAGCGTACGGAACGGACTTGCCCCCGTTCCGTCTCCTCCATCGTCGCCTTCAGGCGAGACATAGAGGATGCGGTCGTCCGAACGCTGACTCTCCTTTTGCATGAAAGCACCTCATATCGATTGTCATATAAGCCATAACCATCGCATTGCGACAATGTAATTGTAAGGGCTCGCGGTCAATCCGTTCAATTTCAATTTTTATCAAAACGTTACAATTACTTCTCGATGGTACCCACAACGAAAGTGACCTCGGATACTACCCGTGCTTCAGGGGTTCTCGCCGTAAGGAGGACACGGTATACCGTCTTCACCGCACCTGTGATCGTTTGGATGCGCTGCGGATCGATCGTCGCCTCATAGGCGTCACCATCAAACGTCATATCGACCGTCTCGAGCCGGATCAGCCCAGGAGCGACTGCATGGGGTTCGACTGCACTGACGAATACTTCGACGAACGAACGCGGTATCTCGCCGAATAAGGCCTCATCGCGGACCGTCAGCTTATAACCGCCGCTAACAGGCCGATCCCACAAGAATTCGCGAGTCAAGTTGGTCAACTTGGCGCACCCGTATGCAGCAGTCAAATCGAGCGTGAACCTCACCTGCTCCGGTGTCGCATCATAAGCAAGCACGCTGGCGCGGTAATCGCGGCCGACACTTTGCCTACATCCGTCCACGATCGGCACCGAGTGGCCGTGCGACCCGGCCTGCAGCATCTCGTAGCGGGTGTCCCGCTGAAAATACTGGCGCGTATACATCCCCGCTCCCAAGTCGGCGAGTACCGTTGTACCGTTGACATGCAGCAGGAAGTGACCCAAATCGTTATGATTGTGCGGCTCCTCATTGTGCCCGCCCTTCGCTGCAAAGGCGACGAGGCCGTCACGGGTACGGCTTTTGGCAATGGCCCACTGGTGACCGGCGAAATAGAAATCGCCGTGATCGCTGTGTCCTTTCCTTGTTCCGCTCCCGGCTGCAGCGGCCATGCTTCCAGCAGCCGCTCTTTCCCCGCTCGCGCCTCCCTCCGCCCACAGCAGCAGGCGGCTTGTATTAGCCCAGTTGCGAAACAGCTGCCCGTCCGGTTGCGGCTGCCCATCCGGTACGATCACCTCGGGGAATCGACGCTGCAGCCGACCGAACAACCCGATGTTGAAATCAATTTCGTCGGGAGCGTCAGAGAAATTGATGACCTTGCCTCCGGATAAGAGGCAGACATTCGGGAATCGGGCAATTGCCGCGGTTCGTTCCCCTTCCAGTAGGTCGACTCGCCCTCCCGTACGCTCCCGCAGCAGCTCGGAGAAATAGACGTAGAAGCCAAAGCCGAACTGCCAATAGGCAATTCCTTCTGAAGTCGCGCCTTCCTCGTCGAACCCGCTGAGATGACTGCGCATAGCAGCGATGATCCGCCAGAGCATGCCGGCCAGACGCTCGCTGTTCTTCTCTTCATAGATCGCCGCTGCACCGATACCCGCTGCGCAGACGGCTGGCCAATTGTTCGTCTTCATCTCCCAGTTTTGCGGAGACGGATCCTCGAAGAATACTTGAAATACGCGTCGTTCCAGTTCCTTACGCACGCGGTCCGCTATCCAAGGATGCAGCGTATCGCCCGCGAGGCTGATAATCTCAGCAAGCGCGTGGGCAGTAATCGCCGAGAAGAGATCGACCGTTTCCCGCGGAGGGAGCAATCGATCCCAGATGCCCTCCGGATATTCGTTAACGTACAATCCAACGTGCGCGGGCAATACCCAGGTTGCTTCATCGCATATGGCCCAGATGGTATCTTCCAGTGCGCCCCGCCATTTCTCTCCGCCTTCCGTCAAATGCAGCAACGCCAGCACCGACAATCGCGTCCGTCGGTCAAAATATTTAGCCTCATAGGCCTGTCTGTCACCAGTTGCGCCGAATAGGATAAATTCACTGAACGGCAACGTTGTAAGCAGCGAGGAGCCGTACTGCTCGCCCTGCTTATGTACTTCTTCCCATAACCCGGCGAATCGCGGGGCTGCAAGCGGATTGCTCCATCCGTCCGCCTCCCTTGCTTCCGGGAATAGCGTATATCCATCCCGCTCGGCATCTTCCAGAGCCGTCTTCAATTGCCGTAGCGTAAGCTTCTCGATACAGATCCCCATTCCGCTCATCCCTCCGTTTGGATTTCCTTGTTATCAGTCACGATATTCGTCTCGATACAAGCCGATCCGTTTGAACGGGATGGCCTCGAAGTCCGGTATTTCCCGATATACAGGCGAATCCTTACACAACGTGAAGTCTCCACCCGCTTCGTCAGCGAACTTCAAATCTTCGTTGGTTACGAAATTGTCCCGGATCGTCCCGAACTCTCTACCAGTCGAATCGATCCACATCGTGTCCCCATGCTCCGACATCACGCCTCCGTGGTACCAGGTCGTCCCCGTCTGGTAAAGCACATTGCGCTCCACCGTATTGTATTTCGGGTACGACGGCACATCGTCCCACAGCGTCAGCAGCGCCGGATACTTGCTGGGCCACGGCTCATCCCGATACGGCATCGCCTGCAGCCGCACGTGCATGACCTGACCTTCCATGGAGTGCCGCTCTGCCCATTCTCCCGGCTTGGAGCGGGCGTCGAGCTGCAGCGATCGGCTGCAATTCAGGATCAGGTTGTCGCGCAGAACATTGCTCCGTCCACCGCCGATCATAACCGCCAAGTCGATGTCGTGCAGCACATTGCCGTACATTTCCAAGCCAGACGCCATATCGTCCAAATAAATGCCTATATGCAGTTGTGACACGTCGTTATGAATCTTGTGAATATAGTTATAGCGAATGACATTCCCTTGCTCCGTCCAATCACGTCCGATATAGATAGCACCGGCATCACCTGTCTCCGTGAGCACGTTGTGAATGTCGTTGTATTCGATGAGATGGTCGTTTCCGTAGATCAGAATGCCGACATGAGGCGCGTCGTGAATATAGTTGTTCGCCACTATCTGGTTGACACCGCAGAGCTGCACGGCGGCGCTGTAAGTCAGCTTCAACCGACTGTAGCGGCTGATGTCGTTATTGCTTGCATAGTTACCTCCAGGCGTCAGCGTACGACGATTCCCGCCGGCGAGCAGCACACCGCCAATCCCCGTGTCGTAAATATCACAGCTGACGACGCCGTTTCGCACGCCTCCCTCCACGAATGGATCCTCACGCCCGCCATCTGCCGACGATCCTTCGGTAATGCTGATTTCTTTCCCAATGAGGACGCCATAGCCGGCGAGTCTGCGCAGCGTGCAGCCTATAACCAGATTGTCCGCGCCGCCAACGATCTGTACCCCCGTCCCGCGGGATACTTCGAAGGTGAGCTTGCGGAACGTCACATGTGCGGTGTTCTGCAGCAGCGCCAGCGGACCGCCCAGAAGTGACAGCTGTACGCTGCCAGGCCCGAGCTGACCCGGCGGGTAGAAGTAAAGTACGCCCTTCGCCCGATCCAGATACCATTCACCTGGTACGTCGAGCTCCTCCAGCACGTTGTAGTAATAATAGCGCTGCCCGTCGCGTATGGAATAGAAGCTGGCGGTATCTGTGACAATCCGGCCGCCAGCCGTGTCGATCGAAGCGATGCGCACATTACCGTCCGCCCAATCCCAGTACCAATAACCGTACATCCAAAGATCGCCGCTGTTGTGCCATCCGGCAGGACGATCGTCTGCAAACTCGAACGTCGCTCCCTTAGCGAGCTCCTCCGCTGCTCCCGCACTGTCACCGTCATACTCACGCGGATTTCCGCCTGGATCAACTACATGCTTGATCTGGACATAGCCTTCGTTCGGATACCGAGCGAGCGTCATGGTGTTGCCCTCATAGAACAGTTCCGGCGGTGATACGTGATTCGCCGATGACGGCAGCCCAAAGCCTGTCTGCGTGATCGAGCCGTATTCGTTCATGCCGAGCGCCCGCATGTCGAGCTGCAGGACATGATCGCGAACCCCGTCCTGCAACCGCTTTCGAATCGACTCATCTGTAACGGGTGTGAATCGGTCCACCGGCAGATCGATACCGCCGCTCAGCCGAACATCCTCGCCTTCCCAGGCGGTATATAAGATCGGCGCATCCGCCTCTCCCGAATCGCGCTCGTCCAGCAGGAAGGATTCCGCCAACCGGTAAGTGCCGCCGCGCAAACGCACCGTTACGCCTCCTGGCGGCAATCTGCCCGCCTGCTTCAGCTGGCGTATCGCGTCCCGCGCTCCGGCAAGCGTGGCCATCGGCGCCTCTACCGTCCCTGGGTTGCGATCGTCTCCCGCAGTATCAACAACAATTGAATAGTTTTCACTCATCATGGGGCTCTCCCTTTGAACCGTTCGCAATAGCAGCGGTTATAGTTGTTGTATCATGACAGTGCGATTATAGAGGATGGCCGCCGAGCGTTCAATTTCAATTTCAATCAAATCGTTATAATTATTTCTCCCCGGATGAAATCGCGCTCTTTATCACTAGCCCTAGGGTCGCGATTAACGCGGAATAAGAGGCTGTCCCTGCGGCGTAGCCCTAACAATCCGAATATGTTCATTAACTGAAGTTTCCAACTTCAGTATCGTTCCTTCCACCACTTGCTCACCTGTCGATCGAATGATCTTGGCTCCCTCGCTCCAAGGACTATATATACATAAAGTCGTCCCCGCTTCGCTTCTCACTTCGATCCACTGCACGTCTCCGTCTTCTGAAGCAGCACTCACGAGAAAACCACCCACTGCACGCAGTGTATGGAACTGGGCACGCTTCTCCATAGGCCAGTTGGGAAACAGTCGGATGACTCCGTTGTAGCTCTGCATCAAGCACTCGTTGACCACGACGGGAAGGGCAAAGTTCTCGAACCAGATCCCCAATCCTCCCATATAATCGTATTTCGTTGTGTCCGAATATCTCCCGCCCGTCTGCAGCACTTTATCCGTACATGTGCCATTCGGGAGCATACAGTATTCAATCTGCCGCTTGAATCGTTCCAGATCGAGCAGTCCCAGACGAGCCCCGGCCAGATTAAGGAAGACAAGCTCATTGCCGCCCTCATTCCGATGATTGCGATAAGAATTGGCCGCGATTTCATATTCCTCCGCCGGTGAGTGCAAACCGTGATCCTCACCTGGGAATATGGTCGTAATCCCATTCGGAACGTTGTACACGACCTCCGGGTCTTCACCTGGCACCGATACGAACACTGTACCGCGCTGTGACATGGCGGTTGGATATGCTGGGAAGCGGTGCAATATGTCCTGCACGCTCTGAAGCAGCTCCTCCTCCACTCCCGTTGTTTCCAGCACATCGCATGCCTGTATAAATGCGTTAAAGAGGAATTTCGTCAATGTTAAATCGACCAGACAGTCGTAATTTTTATCGAAACCCGGCGTCAATTGGTAGAGCTCAGGCGGGACTGTAGGGAATATATGGTATTTGTCATCTCCCCACTGTTCACCGTGCGCCTCTGGACGTTGCATATAATCGACCATGAACAGCACCGCTTCTTTCATCAGCGGGTAGGCGTGATCGTTCAGGAATTTCTTGTCCAACGTATAAGTATAGTGCCACCAAAGACTTTGCACAGCCCAAGGCGTTTCACATACCTCCCAGCCCCAATGCGGAACGGGATACGGATTCATATTCATTTCCACCGGATATGCAGTATGCGGATAGAACGCTCCACGTAACCCGTAATACTGCTCAGCCCACTTCTTGCTCATCGGCAGGATGTGGTGAATCATGTTCACGTAGGCGATATGCTTATCTACATGATTACTGGAGAAGGACAGCCAGAACGGCTGCTGCGTATTGTAATTCATATGGTAGTCGCCATGCCAAGAGGATCCGATGGATTGATAGCTCCAGTTGGCATACAACCCTGGACATGTGCTGTCAGGGCTAATCGAGCAGTTAAAGAAATATAGATTCCGGTACCATATTCGTTCCAACAACTCATCTTCCAACACTACACCAGAACAATCCCAATAAGCTTTCCAGCGCTCTCTTGTTTCCCTCAAATCATGTTCTGCTGCCTCCACAACAGGGATGGGCAGTTCTGCAGGAAGTTCGGAGACTACCGATTGCAGCCCTTCCTCCAGCTGAACACATGCGATAAAGGGCGCCCCGGTTGATAACCTGGCCTCCAAAGCTCGAGACATTTCTTGAATGTCGATATGGTCTGTAATTCGGACTGTCACCCGAAAAGCTTTATTGCGCGAATCAGGCTCTAGCGGTCTATCATGACGAAATGGAAGAGTCTGCTGGAAAAACAACTGACGAAGCTCGGGATCAATCCCGTGCTCGAACGGCGGTATGTCCTTCGGTGTATCCGAGTCAGGCAACAGCCTGATCCGCTCGAAGAATGAGGGGAAATCCCCTTTATGATACGTATCGATCAAGTTCATCCATACGGTATCGCAGCGAAGATCTACGAATAGCTGAAGAGTCGCATAGGAATCTCCGACCTGGAAATACACTTCACATAATCCATCTGCAATGTGTAACGTATGGCCCAACAACTCCGCCTTGCGCCGATCAAATGCGAGTATCAACGAGCCACAAGGCATGGGTCGAGGATAAGGTTTCGCATAATTTTCACGTGTCATAGTGAGATAATCGCGATACCAAGCATCTTCCTTTAATGAATCGTAATCCGTTGGAATCGCTTTTACTTTCTCGAATACTTCCGCGAATGTCCCGATCTTCTCTTGATTGTCTTCCGCCACACGGACATCCCATACGTTGTTATGGCCAAAATGGAGGACGACCGAATCCGGGCGGGTTGTGACGACAACACCCATGCCACCATTCCCAAGCAATGCCCCTTCAAAAAAATTAGGGGCCGGTTTCGGATACTCTAAGGCATGCTTGCGAGCTTGCTCCACTACATTCATCGACAGTTAACACCTCTACTCTAGTTTCATTTGTCTTCACGCTCAACCAGGTGTTGCCAATGTTCGGGGTTGCGATATTTCACGGTCTGCAGATGTTCACAATATAAGACAAGCTCCCCTTCGTTCTTATACACCTCATAACTAACCTTAACTAGTCCCATTTCCTTGTACTTCGGCCTTTTCTCCATATGTGTCCGTACTGTATAGATCGTATCTCCGATAAATACGGGTTTGATAAAGCGCAGTCGATCATAGCCGTAACTAAATGTATGGATGTTGTTATGAGCCATCAGCCCTAATCCCATACTGAATACGAGTGCCCCGGCAACTAGTCTGCGCCCAAACAACCCTTCTTCTTGTGCAAAAATCTCATCAGCAACATAGGGATGCATATCCATGACCAGTGCATTAAACTGCATGCTTTCGCCTTCCGATATCGTACGACGAATGGAGCGCATCTTCTGCCCCACTTCAAACTCTTCATACATCCAGGTCTCAGTGTTGAATTGCCGAATATCTTGGTGCGGACGAGTTGGTTGTCCATTGTCGCTTACCATTATGACACCTCTATTCCTGGTACTACCAGAGTACCATAACCTACACTTACTTTAGCAGATGATCATGTACGGATCAACGAATTATTTCTATATCCCCGACATCAGTCGAACCTCCACCAGCGTCCCTACTCCTTCCTCCGATTAATGGAAGTGAACGGTGCTTATGCGCGGTTGTACAATGTGCAGAACCTATGAGCCTTTCGCCACCAAAAACGAAACAGCGGAGCCATGGACAAGAAAATAATGTCCTAGACTACCGCTGTTTGATTGAACTATCGTGGTAAGTACCTATAAGAGCTTTGAACTGATAGGACCGATTAGACTCACCACCGTGGCAACTTGTGCAACGTTGTTCAAACTATCAAAAAAAGCGCCGCCACCTGCCACCCCATCGAGTTCGTCATCCGATAGCTCTCTTCCGGACGCCAAAAACTGCCGTGCGAATTCCTCCGGGTTATTCTTGATCCATTCGAGAAATGCCGGGTCTTGCTCGGACTTGGAACGAATGTATTGCTCCAATTGCGCCTTTTGCTCTTCTGTCATGAGAGGAATACCTCCTTTAGAGTTTGAAGTCAATCGTCTGGATGTATCGTCTACACCTATTGTAACTGTCAAAGTCGCGTCCTGTATAGTGAAAAAATGAGCTGCTGCAGCTTGCTTCCGCCGGCAAAGGCCATGGAGAAGGCAGAAAACATAGAGGTCCCTTATACTGCAGGTCGAACGCTATGAGTAATTGTCATTTCCGGCTAACGATACAAGTTGTTGTCCTTCGGTTTGGTAAAATGTCGAAATAGCGGAATGTCGTTCTCTTTCGTCCCTCTTTTTGTACAAATATGCTAATATAGCGGACTCAGGTTCACCAAAGCCAAGTCAAACCGTCCGGTTCCCAAAAAAACCTCCTCTGGCGCAGACATTTCATTAGGAGCGTGGGGACCGCTGGCTATGGATTCCATCGGCTCTACATCCGGCTATTCCAAGCCTCGGTCAGCAGCTCGGTATTCATGCCCATGCCGGCCAATGCTCCCAACGAAGCGGCTGTTATCGCCTGATACAGTTCTGTTGCAGCGTCTCCGGCACTGTATACACCTGGTACATTCGTCTTACCGAAGGCATCTACGATAACGGTTCCTGCTCCAGTCATCTTACAGCCTAGTGCTTGAGGCAAGTCTGATCCTGCAGCCAGCTTCGGGGCAAAGAACATCCCGGTGCACGGAATGATGGAGCCGTCTTGCAGAACAACTTGCTCCACCATACCTTCGCTGGAATCGATACGCTCAATTGGGGAATCGAACACAGGAATGTGATGCTGCTTAAGCTCCTCGCGCTGTTCATCCGTCATTTCATCAGGCCCATCGGTGCAGATTGTATAATGACTCGTCCATCCGGACAGCATCTTGGCCATATGCAGCGCTCTTGCACCCTTGGCGATCAAGACAAGGGCTTGGTCTCTTAGTTCCCAGCCATCGCAATAAGGGCATACGAAGGCGCTTGTCCCATATACTTCGGTCAACCCGTTAATATCTAGAGGGAGGTCCTTCATCCCGACTGCAAAGAGTAGCTTCTTACACCGATAGGACTTGCCCTGTGCGGTCGTAATACGAAAATCACCATCCGTCCCGATCACCGTCACGGCTGTATCCGCCACAAACCGGACAGAGGGGTACGCGCTGATCTCCTCCACCGCAATTGTACGAAATTCGCCCGGAGCGATGCCGTCTCTGGTCAGAAAACCGTGTGACTCCCGAGTAACTCGGTTACGCGGACGCCCTTCGTCAAGTACCACTACGCTTTTCCTTGCTCTGCCTAGCACTAGCGCTGCATTCATACCCGCAGGCCCGCCGCCAATTATTCCTACATCACTCAGTTGTTCCACTATGATCACTCTCCTTGATTGTTAAAGGAAGCTGCATCCAGCACCGATTGGATCGTGTGCTGCTGTAAGTATTGATTCATCTGCAGCTCCGCCTCACACATGACCTTCTTAACCAGGCATTCCTTGCCACTCTGGTCAGGGGGATTCGACTCCACAGCTTCTGCTTCATAAAATAACTGATGCTTCTGCGTGTTCATATTGAAGCATTCATACAGCTGCTGTCGACCTTCGACAACCTGGATGACCTCTAAGAACGAAATTTGATCCGCCGCACGTGCAAGCTCGTAACCGCCACTCGCTCCCGTCACTGCACGTACGATGCCATCCTGACGCAGCTTCGACATGATTTTGGACAAGTAGCTCTCTGAAACTCCGAGCAGCGCGGATAATTCCTTAATTCCTACGTTGTGCCCGCGCTCCGAATGCGCTAAGTGAATTAAAGCATGTAGAGCATAACCCGTGCTCTTGGAAAATTGCATGAGATTCTTCTCCTCTCAGTACGTTATAATTAACATTATGGATCTGTAATATCCATTATAGACAAGTAGACTCCATAATTCAACCTGATTGTGCGCAAAATGACGATCTGAACGTCAAATACCCATGCAACAGACTAGACGTTAGTCTGCTCTATTGCATGGGTATGGCAGTAACAACTTGCTATTATCCGTTTAATGAATCGTGATTTGCCCTTGCTCGCCTACAGTCGCTTTAGCCTGCAAGATGTCGGTGAAGAATGTCAACGGCACGTACATCGTGCCTTCCTTATTAATCGCGGAGCCTTTCAGTGTAACAGCATCCTTCTTATTCAGGATATTGTCTTTCCCCTCGAATACCGTAAAGACCTGATCGCCCTGGATCAGTTCCACCGAACGGGTAGTCTCGTGCCACGTAAGGTTGAAGCCCAATCTCTCGCTCACGAAGCGCAGCGGAACCATAGTGAAGCCGTCCTGCTTATACGATTGGTCCGCATTCAAAACAATCGGCGGCACTGCAGGCTTCGTCTCATTACTCCCTCCATCGATCGGCGACAGGGCAATTCGGAATTCCGGCGTTCCTGTCGAGCCTGGTGCAATCGCATATTTGGGGAACACGATTACAACGTCGTCTCCTTCAACGTAGAACGATTGGGTTTCGGTAATGCCTTTGAAATCTCCCTTGAAATATTGATCCGGATTCGCGTTGATCTTGTCATTCACTTCCTTGTCCACGATCGCCTTGTAGTTGTCTCCCAACAAATCCTTCAGCGTAATACGTTTGGCTTCGGCCGTATCGAGGAAGCTATAGTTGTCGATCCGCGGACCCATTGTACCGCCTGTCGCGAGGTAGGTCACGATTGATAGGGACACCCGGTCCGCATTGGCCGCTCCTCCATTCGACTTCAACTCACCCTTGATGATCAGCTCGTAAGGACGAACCTCGAAGCCGCCTTTCTTCGCCACATCCGCAGCATCTAGTGCATTTTTCTTGGCGTTGTCCAGATCTTCCATCGCATGGCGTTCGATGATGTCGTTCAACTGTGCCTCATATTTGGCATCCTTCATGCCTTCCACGACCGGAATGCTCATTTTCACAAGCAATTCAGCACTCGTGGTGTTGATTTCTTTGGAAGAGAGCTTTACCGTACTTGATGGCTTAACCGCATTAGGAAGCGCGATCCGGAATTCAGGCGTTCCAGTCGAACCTGGAGCAATCGCATACTTGGGGAACACTACGACTACTTCATTGCCTTGCACATAGAACGACTGCGTTTCACTAATGCCCTTGAACTCGTCTTTGAAGTATTTGTCCGCGTTGGCCGCGATCTGGGTCTTCACTTCTTGGTCTACTATCGCTTTATAGTCTGCACCGAGTATATCCTGCAACGTAACTTGTTTCGCTTCGGCGTTGTCCAACACGTTGTACGTATCCACACGCGGATTACCCGTTCCGCCTGTCATCAAGTAAGTCGTAATCGTGAAGGAGATGCGGTCTGCATTCGACGTACCTCCATCCGCTTTCACATCCGCCTTCACGATCAGCTCGTAAGGACGAAAGGTGAAGCCGGCTGCTTTCGCATGGTCTGCTGCCTCCTTGGCTTCCTTCTTGGCGTTATCCAATTCTTCCATGGCGTGACGTTCGATACTATCATTCAATTGCGCTTCATACTTCGCATCCTTCATTCCGGACACGACCGGTATCCCCATCTTCACAATCAGCTCTGCACTCTCTGACTTGACTTCCTTATTCACGATCTTGATAGCGGTACTATGGTTAGAAATAGCAGCAGAGATGGGAACAGCGGTTACGGGTCCAGGTGCTACATCCGCGTAAGCAAGCTGTGCGCTGAAAACGAATCCTGCCATACCTAGCGTTAACATTTTGAACGATTTTCTCATGATTGCCTCCTTGACTAGTTGTGTGTCGAATATACTGCGCATGCCGCAAGCTATGTATCTCTAGTTCTTCCTCATTGTAGCAATGCCTGTCCAGTATTTGGTTACAAAGGGGTTACAGTCTGAATACAAAGCCGTCTCCCCCTACTGGTTGAAAAATCAAAGGTTGTTTATACTGGGAGTGATACATATTTCGGGGAGGCGATTGTAGTGATAACCAGGACCGTTGGACGATTAGGCCACAATAGCACGGTGCTTATGTTCGGAGCAGCAAGCCTTGGAGCCGTTACGCAGGAGGAAGCAGACCGTTCTATTCAATTCGCATTGGACAACGGGCTCAACCATTTCGACACAGCGGCTAGCTACGGAGAAGCAGAGTTGAGGATGGGGCCATGGATGCCGAAGATTCGGAATAGCATCTTCCTGGCAACCAAGACCGGCGAACGTTCCAAGGAGCTAGCGAAGGCCCAGCTCTACCGCTCACTGGAGAAGCTGCAGACCGACCGAATTGACCTCATCCAATTGCACGCTGTTGGAGACATGGATAATCTGAATCTCTGTACGGGTAAAAGCGGTGCGTTGGAAGCCCTGATTGAGGCCAAGGACGAAGGGATTGTCGGAGGAATCGGGATTACAGGACACGGCCACCTCGCGCCAGTCATACATAGGGAAGCACTGAAACGGTTTCCGTTCGATACCGTGCTGCTTCCGCTGAACTATTACTTGTACTCGCTACCGGAGTACCGTCATGAATTCGATCTATTCATGGAGGAGGCTGCGACACAAGGGGCTGCGGTGCGGATTATCAAGGCTGTTGCCAAAGGTCCCTGGGCAGAAAATCAATCCCGTCCGTACGCCACATGGTATGAACCGTTCGACCAACAGCAAGTGATTGACGCTTGTGTGCATTTCGTCCTCTCTTTCCCAGGTGTCACGGGATTCGCCAGCGCGGGTGATGTGCATTTGTTCCCGAAGATCGTCGACGCCACGAACCGTTATGGCAGCATGAACAAGGAGGAAGCAGACCGAATATTGCAGGGTATCAGCGGTTATGCGAGTCCTTTCGAAGCACCGACCTCCATTTGACCGAACAATTGAAACTATTTGAACTTTTTCACGAAACCTCCAGTCTAATTGGACAAGGAGGTTTCCGCATTTTCCCGAAAAGTTGTCTTGCTTGGGACTGTAGAGTCTTGTGGCTCCAACCCTTCTGCCGAACATGAATAAACTCGCAGCCGTTGATAGGAATATAATCCCATGAAGTAGACCGAAAGTATGAATTCCTTTAAGAGGGTGGTCAATTCGTTGACCACCCTTTATAATTTCATCAAGGCCTGTTTGATTACAACTTACATACATGTCTTGTACTCAATATCCATGCAATCAGGAGGTGAACCTTCGAGCGGAGCATAACCAGAAACGAAGAATATGGAGGAAAGGGATTGATTCATTTGAATCGTAAAGCGCTTTCATTATTTCTGAGTATTGTACTGGTCTTGTCCTTCTTGCAACCTGTCTTGTTGAATACAACCTCCGCTTCGGCGGAAGGAGTGGGAGATCCGTTCGTGATGCCGGATACGACAGTGTATTCGTTCAGCACGCAACCTGGCAATCGGATCGTTTCACCCATAGGCGACCTTAATGCAGCTCCGAGGGTCACGAAGGCGACGTATGGCCTGACCATTCAGACGACGACGGTCAATCCGTCCCGTTCGTTCGAGTTCACGGTAGCCGAATCCGGAACCTATATCGTCAAGCTGGGCGGCATGACCGCGACGAACTGCGGCACGGCAAAAGTCAGCGTCGATGACGCGGTTTATTCGGACTATAGCTTCTATAGCATTAACGGACAGTACCCGCGTGCGGATCTCTATGTAGAGCAGCTTCCACTAACGGCGGGACGGCATACGCTCACCTTGACCCTGAAGAGTCCCGGGAACGGCGCGGGCAACGGAACTGGCACGACATTGCTGCCGAATCGGCTTACATTGACGAATACGTCGGCCGTCATGAACAGCAAGACGCGGGCCACCTACTATACCCCGGCCAAGGTAGCGGCAGCGAGACAGAACGTTCAACAGTACGACTGGGCAGCTACCTTGAAGAATGGTGTCGTGGCGAAGGCCGACGAATATGTCACCTTGGGCTATGAAGGGATTTGGAATCTCGTGCCGACGCAGGCCATACCCCGAAGCTACAATACGAATCAGCTGACGGGCAATCTTAGTCCGGTCTCAGGTGATTTGAAGACATTCGGCAATTATCCTTGGAAGGCCGACCCGCTGAAAACCCCCTGGAAAATCGAAGACCCGGCGAGCGGCTATAAATTCCCAACGAACGATTTCCCCGCCTACTACAGGAGCGGGCTCGATACTCACGGGAATTTCAACCCAGCGCTGGCGGATCGCAGCCTATTGGTGAACACGCTCTACCCAGAGAAAGGCCCGACATGGGGCGTGGATGACGGGTATGGGTGGGTCGATCCTGTAACGAATATGCGGTATACGTTCGTAGCATATTACGCCCACTGGTTCGCCTGGTACAGCACCGGGGTCATCAACAACGCGATCAATGTGCTGCAAAACGCTTATATTTATACCGGCGAGGAGAAGTATGCTCGTACTGGAGCCGTGCTGCTGGATCGGATCGCCGACGTATACCCGGCTATGGATACCGCGCAGTTCGATCGCAACGTCTATGTGAACTCGCACGGCGGAACGGGCGATGGCAAGGTGGTAGGCTCGATCTGGGAGACGGGGCTCGTCAAAGGGTTCATTAGCGCATACGATGCCTTCTTCCAGACGTATGACAATCCCGAAGTCATCGCCTTCCTGGTATCCAAGGGCGCCCAATACGACTTGCCTCTGAAGACGTCCGGCTCACAGATTCGCCGGAATATTGAAGATGGCATCCTGCGTCAAGTGATGCCTGGCATGTACTGGGATCAGATTCGCGGCAACAATGGCTTCCACCAGAGTGCGCTGGCCATGGCAGCGGTCGTGCACGACACGATGCCGGAGACCAAATCTTGGCTCGATTACACGTTCCAGCCAGGATCGTTCATCAACTCCATCCCGCGTCGGATTACCGGCGGCAACATCCTGTTCAGCATGGTGAACGACGTCGACCGGGACGGCAACGGGAACGAAGCGGGTCCGGGCTACAATCGCTTATGGCTGAACACGTATTCCGTCGTAGCCGATGTCTTGGAGGGCTATGACAAGTACCCAGCCGCCGATCTATACAACAATGTGAAGTTCCGCTCGATGTATCAGGCGATCTATCCGCTCGTCATGCTCGGTAAGTATACGCCCTCCATCGGCGACAGTGGGACGACCGGACAGCCGGGCGTGCTCGTCGACTTGGCCCAGTCGGTCAAGGCGTTCGAGAAGTACGGAGACGCCATCTACGCACAACTGGCCTACGTTCTGAATGGCAATAAGACAGATGGGCTCCATTCCACCGTCTTCACGGCGAATCCGGAGCAGGTAGCGGACGATATCGAGGCGGTCATTCGGGACCATGGACCACTCGACCTAAGCAGCGTGAACATGACAGGTTATGGCTTCGCTGGCTTGCGAGACGGCTTACCGTCGACCCCAGCACTAGGAACCCCTGATACGCGCCGGGGCACCTGGATGTACTATGGCCGTACGAGTGGACATGGTCACCGAGATATGCTGAATCTGGGCTTTTACAGCTTCGGCCTCGACCTTCTGCCGGACCTAGGATATCCGGAGCAAGCGAACGCCACCGACGTGAACCGATTCGAGTGGGTGAGCAATACGATCAGCCACAACACGGTCATGGTGGACAAGAAGAAGCAGCTTCCGATCTGGGACGGCAAGCCCAAGCATTACGACGATAGCTCCATGGTGAAGCTGATCGATGTGAATGCGCCGGAAGCGTACGGGAACACCCAACTCTACAATCGCACTTCGGCGATGGTGCGAGTGGACGATGTCAATTCTTACGTGGTCGATTTCTTCCGCGTTCAAGGCGGTAACGATCATCACTTCAGCTTCCATGCCACTGAGGGACCTGTCACCGCGGAAGGACTGACGTTAACGCCGCAGCCGACAGGTACGTATGCGGGGCCGGATGTGGAGTTCGGCAGGCGTCCGATGAATGACAGCGTGACCGGCAGCGGGTATATGGGCTCCGGGTTCCATTGGCTGAAGAACGTGGAGCGGGACAACGACCCCGGCACCAAATTCAGCGTGAACTGGGATGTCGTCGATACTTGGCATGCGCTGCCGATGCCGCAAGACATTCATGTGAAGCTGACGATGCTGGGCGATGTCGACGATGTGGCGCTCGCGGACGGGGTACCGCCTCAGAACAAGCCGGGCAATCCGGAGAGCGTCAAATACATGATCGCCCATCGGGCGGGGACGAATTTGTCCAGCACGTTCACTTCCATCATGGAGCCGTACAAGGACAATCCGCTCATCCGCAACATCTCTGAAGCAGCTGTTACCTCTGCCAACCAAAGTGCGATCGATGCGAATCGAGTTCGCGCGGTTAAGGTGGAGCTCATGAATGGACGTACGGATTATATCGTAAGCTCCCAGGATCCGATGGTACCTTACATCGTAGACGGACTGATCCGTTTCCAGGGTGCTTTCGGGGTCTTCTCGGAGAAGGATGGTCAGCCGGTCTACACGTATGCACATGACAGCGCTTATATCGGCAAGATTGGGAGCACCTACCGGAATGAGGGGGTCGACCGTCTGCAAGGGACGGTAGAGAGCTTCACTCAGGGGCTATCCCTAGACAACAAGCTAACGGTCCAGATGGATCTGCAAGGGATCGCACCTCATAGCCTGGTAGGAACGATGGTCGATGTGCAAAATGACGGCAAACGCAATGCGGCCTATACGATCGAAGGCGTTCGGGAGATCAGGAGTGGAGTGTACGAGCTTGATCTGGGTGACACTACCTTGATTCGTTCCTACGCTAGCACCACGGATTTGAACCAAGGATTCATCTATGACGTGGCCGTCGGAGCAGCCGTCACGATACCGCTGACGCGGCAGCAGCAATGGCTGGCCGAGGTGAGGATCGTCTCGCCCAAGACGGAGTTCACGAAGAACGAGACCGCCGATTTGGTAGTCCAAGGCTATTATGCCGATGGTACGCCTGTCGATCTGAGTGGGAATGATTACAAGATCGAGAGCAATTATCCGAACATCGCCAATGTGAATGAACAGGATCGCCTGAAAGCGCACAATAAGGGAACGGCCACGCTATCGGTGAGCATCACATTGAATGGCATTAGTCGAGAAGGGCGACTTCCGATTACTGTGAAATAATGAAATACGGGAGTATAGTGAGACCTGGGCTGCTTATGATAAGCCCAGGTCTCTTTATACTCACAAAGGGGTTACAGTCCGAGACACAGCGGCTAGCTACGGGGAAGCAGAATTGAGGATAGGGCCATAGATGCCAAGGGTTCAGAGCGGCTGTTGCCAAAGGTCCCTGGGCAGAAAATCAATCCCGTCCGTACCCCACCTGGTATGAACCGTTTGACCAACAGCAACCGAATTCGGTGTATCGACCCAATCCTGGTAATACCGACTGCAAAAAATGTATACGCTGCGGAAATCGTCAGTTTCCATCCATCCAGAACAAGCTATACTTGGAGTAAACCATCGACAACAAGCTGATCTACGAAAGGGGTCATCCTTATGGAATTGCAATACTTCGACTGTCATGCACAGGTAGGGAAATTCGGATACAAACATCCGGCGCACCTTTGGAGAACGGAAGACATTCTGATGGAAATGGAGCGCTGCGGGATAGCAGGAGCATTGGTCTACCATGGAATGGCCAAATCGCATTCCCCGGTCTACGGCAATCGCCTGCTCACGCATGAAGTGGGCAAAAGCCCCCGTCTATTCGGGTGCCATGTCGTACTTCCCCATCATCTCGGCGATTTCCCTTCTCCGCAAGAAACGGTACAACAGATGAGAGATCAGGGAATTCGCGCCGCCAAGATGTTCCCGATTACCCACAAGTTTGATCCCAATGAACGAACGCTTGGCCCTTTGCTTACTGCTCTGGAAGAGGCGGGGATCCCGCTCTTGATTGACGGGGCTGAGATAACATTCGACCAACTCGGCGGGATCCTGTTGCATCATCCTAAGTTAGCCACGGTGCTAACAGGGCAACCATGGAGTCAGGAACGCCGGTTATTCCCACTCATGGATGAGTTCGAAGGGCTGCATATCGAGTTGTCAACGTTGCAGGCTAACGCCTTCATCGAGGTGGCCTACGAGCGATACGGGGCCCGGCGTCTCTTGTTCGGAAGTGGGATGCCGTACAAAAGTGTTGGGGCGGCAAGGGCATTCGTCGACTACGCACAAATTCCGCTTGATGCGAAACAGTTGACAGCTAGCGGTAATCTGAAGCGGCTGCTTCAGCTCGAGCTTCCTGCAGTCGCGCCGCCGGATTGTGACGAAATCGTCATCCAAGCCTCACAAGGCAAGCCCATTACAGCGGTCCAAGTGCTTGACTCCCACACCCATCTGATCGAAGATGGCGGGGCTACTGGCAGCGGGATGCCGATGCTGCGTGCCGATATTGATTCGATGATTGCCACATACCGCTCTCTCGGTATCCGCCGAATGACGATTGCTCCCTGGGTCGGAATAAACGGAGGGGATGCGGAGGCTGGAAATGAGGTCGCAGAGGAGACGATCCGGCGCTATCCGGAAGAGGTAATCGGATTCGTCCGAATCGATCCCAACTATACGACACATATTGAGGCAGAAGCACGTAAGTGGCATGTGGACAAGCGATTTAAAGGCATGAAGCCGTATTACTTCAGCTCGCGCACGGACTACACCGCCCCAGTCTACGAGCCGTGGTGGCGTCTGGGCAATGAGTTGCGATTGTTCGCGTTGGTCGACCCAGGGCTGGTAGCGGATCAAGAGTACTTAAGGCAAATCGACGAACTCGCGCAGCGCTATCCGGAAGTTAACCTGTTCATGGATCATGCCGGTCGAAGCTACGAAATTGCCGAACAATACGCCGGGATCGCCAAAAAGCATAACAATGTTACCCTTCAACTAACCTACACGACCGTAACGTTGGGCGTAATTGAATATTTGGTCCAGCAAGTTGGTGCTGATAAAATCTTGTTCGGCACCGATTCGCCGATGAGGGACCCTCGTCCGCAAGTTGGCTGGCTCGCTTATGCGAATATTACATTCGAGGAGAAGCAAAAAATATTCGGAGGAAACTTCCAGCGAATCTTGGACAGATGCTTAATCTAAGACATATGATCAGAACGAGCTGGTACAATCGTCTGCTTCTTTCCTATTTGCCGGTATTCCTGGCCATTTCCGTTAGCTTGAGCACCATTGCTTTTCTTGTGATCAGCGAAATATCCAAGAAAGCGACGTTAAGTTCCAATGAAGTGCTGACACGCAATATTATGCAGCATCTCGATAACTCGTTGAGTAATGTGGAGTCTGTTCTGCAGAGTGCCATCAACAAAAACAAAGTATTGACCGAGTTCTTCACACAAACCGATACGACTTCCCATACCGAGCAGTTGCACGCTGCGCTTGAACTTATACAATTGATGGCGAACACCCCTCTGATCGATTCCATTTATTTGTACAGACCCATGGATGACGCCATTGTTACTCCTACTACAACAACCCAACTACCCTCGTTTGGAGATGCCGACTATCTTCGGAAAGCCAAGACAAGTCTGGATCCATTCGTATGGGAAGGGCCAAGAATGTACCGGGAGTGCACCGACGGATGTGAGAATCGGAATGTGGTCTCTTTGGTAAGAGCCGCTTACTTAAGTTCAAAGGTATTGATGGTCGTTAATGTCCGAACTACCTCCTTACAGCAGTTGGTCTTACAAATGACCGCTCTGGACCCGAGCCGGATCCAACTCACAGATGCAATCGGCCGACCCATCTTAACTGATGCTGTAATGGGAAGCGGTACTTATCACCCACTTGATACCGGTGGCAAGTTAACATCGAGTTATACGGGTTGGACACTTTACTCGAACATTTACCCCAATCAATTGTTCTACTTTGTATCCAATTTGTTTTATTTCTGGGTCGTGCTGGCCGTTGCGGTGATTATTATTGGCATTGTTTGGATCGTGCATATTTCCAGAAGACAGTACCAGCCTGTGGAAACGATCCTGAAGGAAATTGGCCGTGAGTTTCCGCGCGTTCAGGAAGACCAACCGGATTCAACCCGTGATGATTTCATGTACATCCAATCTACTTTACGTCACTTGGTAGCTAGCTCCCAGCAGCTTCAGACTGAGAATAAAGAGAATTACGTCTTTCGCAAGCAGTTTTTATTCCAAGAACTGATGAATGGCCACTACTCCCTCTATCACAACAACACCCGAGTGGAATTGGAACGTCTCCGTCTGAACGAAGATAACGTAGGGTTTCTTGTTGTTCTTATTGAGATCGATGACTATGGACAATTCGAGGACACGTTCCCGCCACGGGATCAGGAGTTATTCAAATTGGCACTTAAAAGTGTGGTTGTGGATATCGCCGATCAGAATCATACCCCTGTCTGGGTGGAATGGCTGGATCGGCACCGGCTTGGCGTGCTATATCCATCCTTCGCGGGAACCGTTGAACTGCAGACGGAACAATTGTGCGAGAAGATTCGTTCATGGGTCGAGCAGCAGCTAAAGTTTACGGTGACGATTGGAATAGGGAGTACCGTGTACCAAGTTGAGCAAATTGCCGAATCCTATCTTTCAGCATGCAAATCGGTGAACTATAAAGCATCCTTGGGTAACAACCGCATCATTGAGTTCACGGAGTTGAATCACCCGGAAGGTGAAATGTTTCGTCAACTGAACCGCGTTCGCTTAGTCGCTCAATTGTTCCGCCAAGGGAATTCCGAATGGGAGAGCCACTCCCGCGAGGTGTATGAGGAATTGCGAAAGCAGTTATTTTCCAAAGACGACTTACACAACCTGTTCCATTATTTGATCTACCACCTTCACAAGGAAACGACCGAGCTGGCGCCAAATTTGCAAGAGATATGGACCCAACATGCGTATCCGGGTCTACATGACGTCATTCGAACAGTCGATACGCTTGAAGACATGTATCCACGATTCGAGGAGATATTGAAAGAAGCTTCGTCCCGAATGCAGGCAATCCGTCAGGATGATAACCACTTTCAATTCATTCAAAAGGTAAAGCGGTATATCGAAGAACATTATGCGGATCCGGACCTCTCGCTTACCCAGATTAGCGCGGCATTCGAACTAAGTCCGAGTTATCTGAGCCGCTTGTTCAAGGAAGAACTGGGAGAGAAGTTTATCGATTATGTCACGCAAGTGCGTATCGATCGCTCTGTTCGCCTGTTGAAACAAACGAGCGATTCCATACAGGACATCGCTGGCAAGGTCGGCTATGTAAATTCGGTTACCTTTATCCGCGTGTTCAAGAAAGTCATGGGCGACACTCCGGGGAATTATAGAAAGAAGTGACCTCATGCTCTTTTACTACGAAGCAGCCCCAGAATTACGATTCGTCGTAATACTGGGGCTGCTGTCGGTTATAGTGCTCCGTTACTTGATAATGCCGGCTTCCCGCATTTGTGATTCATAAGCATCGAAGATGAGCTGCCCTTTATATTTGGTCATGATTTCATCGCGATACTGCGGCCAATTTTTGCCGGATTTGTCTTCGAAAATCATTTTCACTTGAAGTTCTTTTTGTCGGGTCCGGAATGCGCCGAGATCCACGTTAGCCGGTGGAGTGAGACCAGCACCAACATTCGGCCGTACAGGAATACTGGTGACGAATTTGTAAATTTCGCGGTCACGATCGGATTCGCGAGAATCGATCAATTGCAGACCGAACACTTCCGCCGTATCCGGGGTGAAGAAACTCCAGATGTCTAGGAAGTTCCCACGCTTGCCAATGTCCGCGTCGCGTGCCTCCAGGTTGAGGGTAATCGTATTATTCCCTTTGCGCGTATAATGTTTACCCGCAACCCCGTAATGCGTAAGCAGGAATCCTTCCTCGCTGGATAACCAATCGAGAATCTGCACGGCGCGTTTCAGCTTCTCTGGATTTTTATCGGCCGCATTCTTCGAGAACAGGAAAGGAGAACCTGCAGAGGGAGCAGTCCGCAAAGCCGCTTGACCGAGTGGGTTGAAGGGTACCCAATTTGCTTTCGGATCAATGGACTTGCTCATGTTCTGCAAGCTTTGAGGATTGGAATCGTAAGCGAAATCTTTGCTGTCCGATAGAACGACGCCGACTTTTCCGCGAGACGCCTTGTCGTAATGCGAAGTGCCTTTATTCAGGAACCAGTCCGGATCAACCACCCCTTCATTGATCACCTTGAGGATATCATCTGCCACCTGCTGTATCCGGATGTCAGTTTGCATATCAATATACTTGTTATTTTCCATAAAAGAAGGGAACGTCAGACCGTTCTTGATATATTCCGGCCAATCAAGCGTAATGGAAGTGCCCGCAGCCGCCGTTGAGAATCCATAAGTATCTTTCTTGCCGTTGCCGTCCGGATCCTCATTCGTGAAAGCCCGAAGGGCGTTGAAATATTCACCGTAGTTGGTAGGCACCTTTAGCCCCAACTTGTCCAACCAGTCCTTGCGGATATAGTAGGAACGATATACATTGCGATTGTACGGCAACGGGGCCCGGATGAATTTATTCTGGATTTGATATAGCTTTAATTCGTCCTGCGTAATCCAATATTTAAAATAATTCGGCATCGTTGTCGGAGAAACATAGGACGTCATATCCGCCAAAATACCGTCTAAAGCATATTTGTTTCCACCGTCCCCATTGTAGTCCCTCCACATATCCGGTAAATCGTTAGCGCCAATTAACGCATTAATCTTGTTCACATAATCGTTGCCAGGCGCCATATAAGTGACTTTCAAATCGACATTGAACTTATCTTCGATCGCCTTGCGGACGAAGTCCTGCGAAGAATCCTGAGGCAGATTGGAACTGGCCGAACTGGCGTTGATGAACATGGAGAGCGACAGTCTTTCCTGCTTCGCCCCCTTACTATCGTCAGACGAGCTTGGATCAGCCTTCTTCGTGTCATTCGAGCAAGCGGTTACAACTAGTACCATAACGATCCATACGGCAAGCATCATTTTAGCATGCTTCAATTTAGAAACCCCTCCAGTTTAGTAAATCTTCTCGGGTGCACCCTTGCCATCAGTATGAGGCTGGTCTACCCTATTGGAAATAGTTCATTTTGCACCGGTATACAAATTCCACACAGCCTCCAAAACAATGAAAATCACAAAATCCGTAAGTAGGAAAGTTAATTCAAGTAGGCTCCAATATCATCGACCCAGAGTGTTCCACCGATTACAGACGAATTGTCGTGCGTGATACCGTTAGGAACAATAAATCCAGCGAAATAACAAGAAAAGATTACCGGACAAAAAAGAGAATGTGCACGGGATACTTACCATTGATTGGCCAGTATAAACGCCAAAAAGGCAGCCTAGGCTGCCTTTTTGGCGTTACTTTGTTACGTTACTACTTCGAAACTATACAGGGAACCCTACACCGCCTCAAGTTGCAGGAAAGCGGACTGCAGCGTACTTACTTCGCCCCAGACTGTGCACTACTGTCGCTTGCACGCGTTCACGAAGGCCGCGAACAGGCTGGTGCTTAATGCGTCAGCGGCCACCATCTTCTCTGGATGCCACTGTACACCGAGTACGAAGCGGTGTGTTGTCGACTCTACCGCTTCAACAATGTTGTCCGTGGATCGGGCTGTGATCTGGAATCCCGGTGCCGCCTCCTTCACCGCCTGATGATGGAAGCTGTTCACGCGCTGATGTATGCTGCCCGCTATCCCAGCTAATATTGTATTCTCTGCAATAACAATCCGGTGCGTGGCGTAGCTGGTCGGCGCTTTCTGACTGTGCTGCAAGGTGTCGCACTGCGTCAGAATGTCCTGATAGAGCGTTCCACCCATCGCCACGTTCAATACTTGAATGCCTCGGCATATGCCGAGTACCGGTTTATCTCGCTTCACGAATTCCTGAATGAGCGCCAGTTCTCCGCGATCACGATCCGGTGTTATTTGTCCGAGACCGATAATCGGTTCTTCACCGAAGTAATGCGGATCCACATCCGCGCCGCCGGACAGAAGCAGACCGTCCAACCCATCTGCCAGCTGTACAGCATCTCCTGCGTGGTCCGTGTAAGGAAGCACGACAGGCAGACCGCCCGATCGTGTAACCCATTCCATGTAATCATGCTGGAGAATCGCTTGCTTTTCTATACTGGAGGGGGTAATCCCGATTAATGGTTTGGTCATGGTCATAGTGGATAAGTCCTTTCCACCGATTATTTCAATTTCAGTACCTGCAAAATGGCAATAACCGCTTCCGCGAATACAGCTGGTTCGTTCGGGGCAAGACGGTTGCCGTCGCGAGCGTCGAGGATACCCTGCTGGGCGGCTACCTTCGCGTATCCTTGAGCCCATACGGGAATACTGGCTTCGTCGGCGAATGAGGAGCCTCCGGCAGTATTAACGGACAATCCTAGCGATCGAACCGTCATGGCTAGCATTTCTACACGGCTTACGCTACGATTCGGATCGAAGCTCCCGTCGTCGTTGCCGTTAACGATGCCCTCTCTTACAGCAAGTGCCACCGCTTTGCGCGCCCTTTCGTCGATGTTGTTGGCATCTGTGAAAGAGCTCTTCGCGACATCACCCTGTAGACCCAATGCCTGGGTCAGCATATAGACGAACTCAGCGCGGCTAACTTCGCGATTCGGCTGGAAGGCTGATCCTTCGTAGCCTGTGATGAAGTTCAGTCCAGCCGTTTCCTTACCAGAATCACGTTGTCTGTCATATACAATATAGCCCGGCTGACCGGGATCTCTCCGGTACTTGCCAAGTCGTTCCCATTGATAGGAAGACCGCTCTCCCTGCACTTGCCATATATCGTAGTTCGAATATTGCCGGTCACCGGATGGGTCAAGAACCATCCAGCCGGTCGCTCCAGCGTAGGCAGCAGACAGTTGTACCAATTTGCCTTTCAGTTCTTTCGCATCTCCCGGGGTATCCATCTTCTGGAATACGGTAGCAAGCATCCACGGAATATCATAAGCGAATATTGCATCAGGAATGACCACGGATGTAGATTGTTGCTCGAGAACAGCCTTCACTTCTCTATACATGGGCGTATCGCTGCTACCGAAGGTAACGCCGGTCAGGTAGACAGCAGAAGCGACCGTAGCCGCCTTCTCATCACTGAGCAGGGATGGACTGAGCGTCAGCGTGTCCGACCCGAACCAGCGTATGTCTTGTAAGGAAGTGGCCTGTGCGAGCAACTGGTTTGCTTCGTCGAACGAGATCAGCACAATCCCTGTCGCCGAACGAGCGATACCGGATGCGTTCAAGCGCTCCTGGATCTGTGCGATGACCGACTTGAAATCCGTCGTATTCGGTTCATAGACGACAGGTGAGGACGCCTTGCCAGCAGCTTGTCCGAATTCCGAGACTAGCAAGTCCGACAATTCTTTGCCATATACGTCGTTGCGATACACGGGAATGATCTGTCTGATTCCTTCCTGGTCCAACAACGTGGCGAGCGCCTTCGCCTGCTGGCGGTCGTTCGGCACTACCCGGAATATCCCGTCATCGGCAATGCCGAGGGATGGAGCCGTGCTGCTGTAACTAATCACGACAGTGCCGTGCTCTTCCGACCACTTGTTCAGTTTGGCAATCTCTGCGCTGGAACCCGCTATGAAGATACTCGTCCCCTCCTTGCGCAGTTGTTCCGCCTGCCGTAACGCCTGATCTGGATCACTGCCGCTATCCTTAACCATAAGCTCTAGCCGGTAATTCAAGCCCGCTTTGGACAAATAGTTGTTCGCCTCGTTTGTTGCTATTGTAATCGCCTTTTCTCTGATCCTGCCCTTCGACGATAGCTCCCCGCTTAGGGGAAGAATAGCGCCTATCCGGATAGATGCCGTTTTCATCCCGTCAACGGAACTAGAACCATTATTGTCCGCGGACGCAAAGGCAGGCAGCAGCAACAAGCATAGGGTAAGCATCGTTAGCATGTATACGATTTTTTTCATGATATACTCCTTGTATCGATTGTGTTATGTAGACTTACCTCATATTCCCTATAATTGAGGAACGAGTTTCTTGCATCTTCTTAACGAAATTCGTCATCACATCGAAAGCTTCATTACGTTTATTGGTAAGTGATTGCAACCTGAGCATATCCATTTGCTGACTATTGGATAATGCATCGATCGAAGCTTGCAATTTGGTTTCGGCTGCTTTGTCACCTTTGCTACGGGCTTTATTAAGCTCCTCGTTCAGCCTCGCTATCTCTGTATTACGATTCTGCACCTCCTGTATCTGCGATTTCAACTGGGCATCCAACAATTTAGTCCTTTCCTGTTGCACAGCCATCAGCGCGGTTTCCAAGTCCATAGATTGTATATTGATGCTGCCAACGCCCGTGGATCCTGACATCTGACCTAATACGGCTTGATTCTGATTGTATTGGGCTTGCAATTGAGACGCCAGCACTTCGTTGCCGCTGCTTCTCGCGCTGGTGATTTGAGCGGTCAGCTGCGTTTGATTCCCTTGTATACTGGACGTCGTTTGAATCATTTGGTTCATCTCGCTGTTATACGTATCCGCCGCAGAGGCTGAGGCAAGAGCTGTCGTTGTTGCAACAGTCGTCACCAGCGCGATCAACAGCATTTTCGGGGCGTATTTCATAATAGGTCCTCCTTCAGATGTTATGGCGAAGAAAATTATACCACTTACTGGTTCTACTGTCAGTCCGCCAACCTACTTATTTTTGGAGATATTTGTGAAAATGTAAGGTGGAAATGGAGACTGTCCTATCATTCTTTATTGAATCGACAGTTTCATAAGTCGCCCTAAGCCTAAGGAAAATCCGGCCTACAAAAGAAAACCGCCTTCTCAAAAGGCGGTAATTCATCTATCGAACTTTCGTTAACGGATGAAGACTGAACCAGTTAGCTGTTTTTATTTCCTGAACCAAAACCGATTACATATCCATCCAAATCACGAACGGAAAAATCCTTCCATGCTCCCCAGTCATATTCCGTTACTTTCGGTTCTGATACGATAAATGCACCGTTGGTTTTCAATTCATCATATAAAGCGTCAAGCTCATTGTGGGTCTTTACATATGCGTATGTATTCCAAGTACCTTTATTAGGTCTCACATCTTCCAAATCTTTTGCTTGTACCAATTTAAATCCTAGTCCAAAATCATCCCGAACTGCCCAGTGCTCATTCACTTCGCACCCTAAGGCGTCTTCGTAGTATTTCTTTGACTTGTCAAAGTCTGAAACCAGCAGTACCGTGAGGGAATTTTCAATTTTCGCTTTTATGTTTTCCATAGTATTGGAGTCTCCCCTTTTATGAAAGTTACTCAAATAATTCTTTATGCTAATTGGAAAATCCTTCTTTCTCATTTTGCAATGGGGACAAACAAGCCCATCTTTATACGCATTATTTTATCGACAAGATCTTGATTTCGCCTGAACTACAGCTAAAAAGCTGCACTTTCGCAACACTATTGAACTTTCGGATGCAAACGGATCAAAAATCATGTACTTTTGCAGGATTCGTACGAATGAGCTCCACAACAATCGCTTGCTGCCTAGTACCAGCTTCCCGAATCATACTGAACACCATTTTTTCGACGCCTTCGGTCTGCCACAACATAAGAATAACCCGGCATTTGGCCAGGCCCTAGGTGGTTGTGTTCAGTTTGGCGCGTGGGGAGGAGTGAACAGGAGGTTCCACCCGCTGTTGAAATCGATTCCTTGGATTGAAATGTTGTCGTGGTTAGGAATCGGTTTCAAAGGCGGACGCTTCGCTTCTCCACTCTCCTGCTCACTCCCTTTTTGTTCTGCTTTCCCTCAAGGAGTTTCCTTTGTCCGTACGCTCCGCGTCCGGTTTTTCCGGATGGAATCTTCTGATACGGTCCCAAGATGATCCCACGTAATCACAGGACATCCAATATGTTGTAATCAGAATCAATAATTTGAAATTAACATACAGGCTGTTTGTCGATTCTATCGACGAGTTAACCCATCCAACCTACCGTTTCTGACTCCTTCCCAGCCAAGATAACCGAACTCCTTGCTCCTAGACCATATCAGTTGAAAAAGGATGAACCCCAAAAACTTATAAATTCTTATATGTTAAAAAAAGAGCCCCGAAAAGGGCTCTCACATTCGAATCAGCAAGCTAAGCTTGTCCGCTCTTCAACATCTGGGCTACGTTTACCATCCGCTTGGCTTGATGCTTGGCCGAGGCCAACACGGCATCGTCGATCTCCCCGTTGTCCTTGGCTGTTACGCTTGTGCCATACGGATTACCGCCGCTCTGGTAGATGATCGGGTCGGTATAACCCGGCGCAACGACAATCGCTCCCCAATGGTACATCGTCGTGTAGAGCGAGAGAATCGTCGCCTCTTGACCGCCGTGTGCATTGCTTGCCGAAGTCATGCCGGATACGACTTTATTCGTCAGCTTGCCTTGGAACCAGAGGCCGCCTGTCGTATCGAGGAACTGCTTCATCTGTGCGGCCATATTGCCGAATCGGGTCGGTGTGCTGATCAGGATGGCATCTGCCCAATCCAGATCATCCAACGTGACGACAGGGACATCCTTCGTAGCTTCTACATGGGCTTTCCAAGCCGGATTGGAAGCAATGGCTGCTTCCGGTGCCAACTCGGCCACCCTGGCTAGACGAACCTCTGCTCCAGCAGCCTTCGCCCCTTCGGCGGCAGCTTGGCACAGCTTATAGTTCGTTCCGGTGGAGCTGTAATACACAATCGCCATTTTTACGCCACTCATCGAGAATTCCTCCTAGGACAACAGTAATAACTGCAATTCCAACAAACTTTGCAACGTACAATAGCATGTCCTCAACACCTAAGTTTCATTCAGCAGCAACGTCAAAAAAGGCTTCCATCCAAGAAAGTCGCAATCATGCTACTCTCCAATGAAAGCCCTGCTATTCGTAACCATTGACTCGCTCCCAGCAACCGCTGCCTATGAACGACCGTCATATTTTATGAAAATCCGTTACTTCATATTGGGGGTATGCCCGCGGCGCTTCATATTCGCAACCTGATATTTCCACGCTGGCCATCTCCCGGACTACTGCGGCATATGTGCCGGATACAGTCTGATCGGAAGAATTATAATCAATTCGAACCTTCACGGTTCCATCGGATTGAGGATGGGAAACGCCTGATCGCTCATAAGTGGTCCAGCTCCACCCTTCCAGTGCCATAATCTCACGCTCCACCAGCTGTTCAGGAGAGGTAAGGCCTCCCCACCCGCGAATATACGGCTTCAGAACATCGGTCGGTCCTTGTCGGCCAACAATCGCTTGAATTACTTCGGAAGTGAGATGCCCCCAGTACCTGCCCTCGGGAAAATCAATTAGCGTAGGCGCCAGCCGATGTCCACCGATGTGACTGACTCTCCAGGCTCGAAGTTTCCCATCGGAACGCGCTGCATGCAGTTGATCAAGCTCATGATAGGCCGCATAACCGAATTTGCCGCAGCAAGCGTCATGGCTGCCATGCGTGCAAACGAACATGTCCCTGACATTGGGACCCTCATATGCAGCGTATCGTTCAAAGTCATGAAGCGTTCTTTCCAATTGTGGATCTTGCCCTACTGCAGGGACTGCAGGATAGACACTCGCCAATACAGCCTGGATTAAACCACCGATGTCTTCGGTTGGCACAACATACTCCAACTTGTCGAAGCGGGCGAATGAGGATGAAGGTTTGTTATAGAACATGACCCGGCAAAAGCCCAACGGGGAGTGAAACGTATCCGATGTATAGGCAAGCGTCTTGAATTTGTACCCTTGTGCCGCCAGTCGATTCAGATCCGCTCCAAGCCCTTCCGGGAAGTGCGCCGACAATACCACGTCCGATTTCCAAGGTAGTGCCACTTCAAGGAACACATAACAGCTAATCGCAGCGGCCGTCCCGCCAGGATCTTCATTAGCTGCCTGGGAGACAAGGGAACACATCGAGATATCGGGTTGTTGCACAGCAATCACCTCTTATGTGAAGTAGCGATAATAAGAATCATTGTCAACGATGCTTCTATCCCCCCATAATAGCGTTATCGACCTGCGAGAGTCAATCGGCAAACAACGGTTTGTCCTGAAAACAAACCGCTGTCCCTGCCCAACATCAACTCCACTCATTGCCGTAACGACTGCCCTTGCACAGGAGCAGGTTGCTGGAGCAGCCTTCCCTTCAGCATCACATAAGCAAGTATCGCGGTAATGCAGCCGAGTAGTCCGACGATAACGAACCCTTCCTGCAATGTAAGCCAGTCTCCCGCTAGCCCCATGAACAAAGGCCCCGCGAACATACCAAGCCCATATATCGCTTGATAAAATCCCATAGCTGTCGCTCGCTTGCCGCTATCCATATGCTTGATGCAAAGCGACATAAGAACCGGCGATGTAAACCCCCGTCCAAATCCGGCAATCGATTGCGTTACGATGAGCAGCCATAAAGAATGCGTGAAAGGGATTGCGATTGTGAATACGCCGCTAAGGATGAAGCCGACAATAATAATATTACGTTCCCCCAGCTTGCGGGATAAGTACTTTCCACCGAACCATGCAGCCAATGCCGTCGGAAACGTCGAACAAAAGGTCAATAATCCCATGTCCAACTTCGTCGCTCCGAGCGACTGGGCGAACACAGGTGTGAATCCGAAGACGGTAGCGAAGGTCAGCACTTGAAATAAGATCGACAGGAACGACACGGTCAACAAGATACGATCGCGCGCAACTTCTACTACGCCTTGTAATGTTATTTTCTGCTGGTTGTCCTCGAACTTCTCCACGATAAACAGAGCCCCGATCATGCCGAACACCCCGACCACCGCTCCGATCAGAAAAGCAGACTCCCAACCGAACGTATCCGCGAACCAACCGCCGCATAAGATCCCGAGCATTTGCCCGATGGAGTTATAAAAGGATATCGTGCCCATTGCCTGTGTCGTTTCGTTCCTCGGGTAGTAGCTGGCGAACAGGATCGTGAAATCAACCCATGTCGCTGCAGCCGCTCCCGCAATAACGCGAAGCAGCAAGATCCAGGTCAAGTCCTGTGTCATCAGGATGCCCGCTCCCGCAAACACAGAGAACACCATGCCGAGAATGATGAACATTTTCCGTTTATGGATACGGTCCGAGACGACGCCTACGGGAATACGCAGCAACATTTGACTCAAGCCGTACATCCCGACAATGAGTCCGGCCATCTTGTTGGATGCGCCCAGGTCCATCGTGTAAGCAGTCAGTATCGGCACACATGTATACATGGAAAACCAGAATAGCATAGTCACGCCGCAGAATAGAGGGATTCGATAGTTCGTTTGTCCAAGACTTGCTTGCAAGGGGCCACCGCCTTATCTGGATCGAATCGTCGTGCCCACTTTCTGCACAGCCTCATCTTACAACCCTGACGCCCAGCAAACAAGCAAAATATGTTTATGGCCTAGTATGGCTATATTAGCTTCGTCTTCTCCGCTTGTTCGGCCATATGTCGGGTGAACCGCCCGAGCGGCTTCTTCAACAACAGCGCCACAACGTAACATACGACAATACTCGCGCACAGGAATAAGACGTCCTTCACGACTACCCCAACTAGAATGCCACCAACCGCTTCGCGCATCGCCTCGACCGCATATGTGAATGGAACGAACGGGTTCAGCTTTTGGAAAAATGCAGATGCCGTGCTAACTGGAAACGTCCCGCCTGAGCTGGAAAACTGCAGCACGAGGAAAATAATCGCCACGCCTTTACCGATGTTGCCGAATACGGATACGAGCGTATATGTAATCGTCACGAACACGATGCTCGTCAAGAGGACGAATAGCAGAAACCATCCTTTGTGCACCACATAAGTGCCAAGCAAGTAATAATTACCTAATGTCACAATCAGACCTTGCAGCAGCCCTACAGTCAGGAAAATCCCCATTCGGCCAAAGTACACCTGATAGCTCTTGTAACCCGCTCCGCCTACTCCTGCCCCGTCAACATCTACTTTCAGCAAAGATACGAGCAGCATCGCGCCTACCCATAGGGAAAGTGTGGTATAGAACGGGGACATCGCCGAACCATAGTTCGGAATCGGGTATATTACTTCTTCCTTCAGCACGACTGGACTCGCCAGGAACTCACTTTCCTGTTGAATATCCCGATGCAGGAAGGTGAGCAGTTCCCCCAGCGAATTGCTCCCTTGGAACCGCCTGATCTCCTCCGCGGCCTTGTGGACCGCAGCTTCGAACGACGGAAAATCATTTCGTACAAAATCAGCCGCTTGATGAACAGCGTTCTCCACAACGGGGAACTTCGTCTTGTACATGTCCGAGATTAAGCGGAGCTCATTCTCCGCCTGTGGCAAATCATTCCTTACGAAATCGGCTGCCTGATGAACTTTCTGCCCCACCTTCGGCAAGTCGTTCTGTATGAACGGGGCCGCTTCCGCAATAGCGTTCGAGAATTCGCCCAGCTTCCCTTGCATAATCCCAACGGTATCGTGGATTTTACTTCGGATTTGCGGCAATTCCGTCTGCAGAGCAGCGAAGCGCGAAGCGGCGTAGTCGACACCCGTCTTGGCATCTTGCAGAATGCCCTTGAGATCGGGCAGCTTCGGTTTCACTTGCTGCAGCACATCCGAGGCTCCGGCAACCGTGGCTTGCACCGAGCGGAGCGCGCCGACCATAGCGGGACCCAATTCCGCATCGTACCCGGTCAGCAACAGAGAGACCGCGTCGCCAGCCTCCGATGACCGTGTGTTTAACCGTTTCACCACATCACCTGCGGGCTTACCTCCGCTCTGTATCACAGTCGCCGCGGCGCGAGCCGCTTCTGCCTGCTCGCCCAGCCTGGTCTGGGCGCTTCCCAAGCGGCTGATCGGCTGATCCAGCCGACCGCTGGGCGCATACGCCGCCAGCTTCGCCATCAGCTCCTTCGCTCCGCCTAATGCAGCGGCGGCGGCAGTGAGCCGATCAGCAGCAGCCGTAAGCTCGCTGGTCATCGAGGCCGCTTCCCAATCTCCCGCCTGCAATCGATTAGCGAGAATAGGAACTGCCGCGGATGCTTGCTGCGCAAGCAGCAGGTTCTGATGAACGACAGGAGGGATCGCCTGGAAAGCAGCCTCGTTTTTGGTTACAAACTGCTGAAGCTGGTCGGCGAAAGCCCCGCCGTTCACAGCGATTGTTTCGAGCTTGGGCAGGATGTCCAAGGCATCTCTGATCATCGCGTCCGCTTTCCTAGCGTTGTCTACAGACTGGAGCAGCGCTTGCTCTACTGTGCTGACATTTTGATCCAACTCCACTGCATAGTTGGCTACCCGTTGAATATCCGGCAGCCGTTCACGGATGGCCAACACTTCATCGGCTGCCGCCTGGATTCGAGGCCATCGCTCTTCCAGCTTCAGAATGGTATCCCCGGCCTGCTCGATTCGGGGAAGTTGCGATTCCAATTCGACAATTCGATTGCCCTTGTCCTTGAGCTCAGGCAAGCGCTGCTCCATCTCTAACGTCTTGTTCCCAACGGCCCCTAGCTCGGTCAGATGCTGCTCCAAGTCCAGCACCTTGCTCTCCAGCTTACGAATCGTGGGCAGCTGTTGTTCGAATTCGATACCCAGCTCCTTCAATCGGCCAAGAACAGTCTCGCTCACGGTCTTAATGAAGTTGTCACTGATCGTCTCGGTAACAGTTGTGGCGCCCTTCGCAGTGATCTTGGGGGCTACTGCATTCAGTTTTTCATTCACGGTATAGATGATTTCCGGTTTCTGCGGTTTCCCCTCAAGCACGGTCGTGATTTTGCTAGAGAAATCGGAAGGTATGAGCAGACTGGCAAAGTAATCCCCATGAATAACTCCCCGTAAAGCTTCCGCTTCATCGACGAATGTCCAGCCCAACTGACGGTTGTCCTTCAAGCTGCGAACAACTTCTTCTCCGATATTGAACGTTGTACCCTTAATGGTTGCACCCTTGTCATTGCTGGTGAGCGCAATCTTAATGCCGGACGTATTACTGTACGGATCCCACATCGCTTTCAGATTGATCCAGGCGTACACCGACGGCAGCGCAGCGAGTGCTAACATAAGCAGAATGCCTGTAGGTACTCTCGCAATATTCCGCAAGTCTGTCTTGTATATATGTAGGATGTTCTTCATGTCCAACCCGCCTGACGTCTGTCATTTGGGCTTACTTTTCCCGGTTTTACCATATTTCATTCGGTTGCCGATTGGTTGCCTATGAAACCGTACTCATCACCACTTTTTATAACCCCATAACAATACTTGATCGGGAAACCCCACTTTCTAATGGTATGATACAAAGGGTAAATACAAGGCAAGGAAGTGCTTGAATTGGCTTTTTCGTGGAAACGCAACTTATTTGTCTTATGGGTCGGAACATTTCTCGTGAGCATGGCTTATTCGGTATCGATTCCCTTCATGTCGATCTTCTTGGAGCAAGACTTGGGGGTAACGAGCCACTTGGAAGCTTGGACTGGTGTCATCTTCGCTGTTACGTTCCTGTCCGGAGCGCTAATCGCGCCATTCTGGGGTTCTATGGCCGACAAGTATGGCCGTAAACCAATGATGCTGCGAGCAGGTATATGTTTGTCACTCTCCTATTTTCTCTATTTTATTGTAGATAGCCCCTATGAACTGTTGGGTGCACGGGTTCTGGAAGGCCTGCTTGCTGGCTATATCCCATCGGCAATCGCATTAATTGCTACCAATACACCGGACAAGCAGGTTGGGTATGCACTTGGCATCATCTCTACATCCAGCGCGGCAGCCGCTATTATTGGACCGTTGATCGGCGGGATCGTGAGTCATGTAATCGGGCCTCGCGAAACGTTCTTCCTGGCCAGCGCCATGGTGTTCGCCGCGTTCCTCATCTGCCTGTTCTGGGTCAAGGAGCCTTCTTTCAACAAGTCCACCGCCAAACGATCATCTGTCCTGAAGGATCTTAAGGTAGCCGGAGCCAACCGAAGCTTAATGATCGCCTTCGGCGTCGTGTTCGTTACGACCACATCCGTCATGGTGCTGGAGCCGTTGCTCACGATCTATGTGCAGAAGCTTGGCTCCAATCAATCGTCCGCTTCCTTGTACGCCGGCATCATCTTCTCGTCCGTCGGGATTGCCACCTTAATCGCCGCTCCTTGGTGGGGCAAGTACGGGCAAAAGATCGGCTATGAGAAGGTGTTATTCATTGGGCTGCTGGGCGGCGGAATCGGGAATATCCTGCAAGTGCTGTTCCACAGCCTGATCGGCTTCGGTTCGTTGCGGTTCGGGTATGGCCTATTCTTCGCAGGAGTGTACCCTGCACTGAACGCTTTCATCGCTGAGCGAACGGATCCGTCCTTCCGCAGCCGTGCTTTCAGCTTGAACCAGTCTTCGAATCAGATGGGCCTGATGTTCGGCCCGCTGATCGGCGGGTTCGCGGCTACGAAGGTACCGATTCCGATCGTGTTCGCCTGCACGGGAGTCATGCTTCTTGCTGTTGCCATCATGCTGAAGACACCCCGATTCTCGATTACGCAGTCCGGTGTTGCCGGGAAAGAAGAACTTGCACAATAGCTCGCGCTTATCGACATCCCGTTCAGCTTCGTTAAGAAGCAGGGCGGGATGTTGTCCGTTCTGCCTGCCAATTGTTCATACCAATATCAACCAGATTCTATTACAATGTAGATGGAACATGGACGATACAAGACGTGGCATTCAGGGGATATACATTGGATAAGCGTGCATCACGCCAGGAAGAGCGATTTACCGATTATCGGATTCGCGACGGATTGAATAGGACCGCACAGAAGCTAAACGGCGGTCAGCCGGTAACAGTCGCCTTTATCGGAGGATCGGTTACGGTTGGTGCCGGCTCTTCGGATCCAAGTCAGACGAGTTATCTAGCACTAACCTGCCGTTATTTGGAACTGCGGTACCCCAAGTAGCTTTCAAGTTCATCCTAGCAGCTATTGGCGGAACCAATTCCACTTACGGCGCATTCCGGCTTCAGGAGCATGTATTCAAGCAAGGCCCCAGCCCCATCGATATGCTGTTTGTCGAGTATGCGGTGAATGATAAGGGGAACCGGGACAATTCGATTAAGGCGATGGAAGGAATCGTCAGGCAGGCCAAGCGATTGAATCCAGAGATCGACGTTTGTTTTCTATATATGGCCAATAAGTCTAGTGTTGAACTTTTCACTAAGAACGGCATAGGGCAGGTCAATATCGCCCATCACGAAGAAGTAGCCGAGCATTATCGTATACCGTCCGTACATATCGCATGCGAAATCTACCGGCTGATTGCATCCGGATCGTTGCAGTGGGAACAGTTCAGCACCGATGAGGTACATCCGAACGATTACGGGTACTCCCTCTATGCCCGATTCCTCGAGGATTTCTTGGAGGGAGAGTTGCTCCCAGTCGATGAGCGACCGACACACACGCCAGAGCTGCCTGCGCCACTGGACCCTTTGTGCTACGAAACGGCACGCTTGGTTGCTCCACAGACGGTCAGCCATGCATCAAGCTGGCAGTCGGTTCCCGATTGGACGACCGAACGGACGTGCAACTGGACGCCGCCGGCTGACGTGTTCATGGCAGACACTCCAGGAGCTGGATTTCGGATGCAATTCACTGGTACAACAGCAGGGTTATCGATGCTTGCTGGAATGGACACCGGCGATATCGAAGTTTCGATTGATGGTGGAGAGTGGCAATATGTCTCCCTGTTCGACCTCAATTGTCCTAAGTTTCACCGGCCCAAAATCGTCCTGTTGGCACATAATCTCCATTCTGGGCCGCACACGGTCGATGTCAGAATTTCCGCGGAGAAGCATGAAGACAGCACAGGTCACGCTGTTCGTCTATTACATTTACTGTTTAATTGAGGAGAAGCGAAGACATGGGACAATCAACCACCAAGCTATGGTACTCGCAACCCGCCAAACAATGGGTTCAGGCGTTGCCATTCGGTAACGGCCGTCTAGGCGGCATGGTATTCGGTCAAGTTCAAGCAGAACGAATTCAACTTAATGAAGACTCCATCTGGTATGGTGGCCCGAGAAAGCGTGACAATCCCGAGGCGATCCAACATCTGGACGAAATTCGCCGACTCTTGGCAGAAGGACGGCCACAGGAAGCAGAACGTCTTTCGAAATTCGCCATGACTTCGATTCCCCAGCATTTCGCCCCTTACCAGACGCTCGGCGATCTGCACTTGCAGTTCGAAGATTTGGGTGGAGACCGCAGCCACTATACGCGTGAGCTTGATCTGGAGACAGGTGTAGTAGGGATTGCCTTCACATCCGACGGAACGGAATATCGCCGGGAGGTGTTTGCGAGCAACGTTGATCAAGCCATTGTCATTCGTCTAAGCGCTAACGCTGTTGGAAGTTTAACATTCAGCGCCAACTTGAGTCGTCGACCGTTCGAAGGAACGCTCGAGATGATTGGCACTGACACATTGGTAATGAGTGGTCAATGCGGCCCGGATGGTGTAGCCTACTGCACCGTATTAAAGGCCGTCGTGGAAGGTGGAACTTTACGTACAATCGGAGGATACCTTTCCGTGGAACGAGCGGATGCGGTCACCTTGATTTTGACGGCCCACACCACATTCCGTCACGATGACCCGCGGCGTGTAAGTTTGGCACAAGCGGAGGCGGCTACTACTGGCCGGCGGAAGTTGCCAACCTGGCAGAGTGTCACGAGCCGCTGTTCGGGCTGCTGGACCGACTGCGCGTGAACGGCCGGCATACCGCGAAGACGCTCTATGGAGCAAGAGGATTCGTCGCTCATCATGCGACTGACTTGTGGGCGGATTCCGCCGTTCAAGGTACATATACACCAGCTGTACTATGGCCGATGGGTGGCGCATGGCTCGCCCTGCATCTGTGGGAGCATTATCAGTTCGGGTTGGATCCTGTATTCCTGGCTGAACGTGCTTATCCGGTCATGAAGGAAGCAGCCGAGTTTTTCCTTGATTATCTAGTGGAGGACGAGCAGGGGCAGCTTGTAACATCGCCTTGCCTGTCACCGGAGAACAGCTATAGGCTGCCGAATGGCAATATCGGTCATCTGTGCGCAGGACCTTCCATGGATACGCAAATCATATTCGCCCTGTTCGGCGGATGTGTGGAAGCAAGTGAACGGCTAGGCGTGGACGACGACTTTCGTGAAAAGCTGGCAGCCGCGATCCGCAAGCTGCCTGAGCCGAGAATCGGGAAACACGGCCAGTTGATGGAGTGGTCGGTCGATTATGACGAACCAGAGCCCGGACACCGCCATATTTCGCATCTGTTCGCCCTCTATCCCGGAGAACAAGTATCGGTGGAAGGCACGCCGGAACTGGCCGAAGCGGCTAGGGTAACACTGAACCGTCGTCTGCAGCACGGCGGAGGGCATACCGGCTGGAGCCGGGCTTGGATCATTTTATTCTGGTCCAGACTCCAGGAGGGTGAACAAGCGTATAGCAATCTACATGCGTTGTTGCAACGAGCGGTGCATCCGAACTTGTTCGGCGACCATCCTCCGTTCCAGATCGACGCCAACTTCGGTGGAGCGGCCGGTGTCGCCGAGATGCTGCTGCAATCGCACGGCGGAATACTCCGATTGCTGCCGGCACTGCCGAAGGCTTGGCCAGAAGGCCGAGTGAAGGGGCTTCGTGCCCGCGGCGGCTACGAGGTTGCGATCGAATGGCGCGATGGCATTCTTCTGTCAGCCGAGCTTCTTACCCTAGCAACGGGTGTATGCCGAATTCAATCCACCGTTCCTCTGGTGGTGCGTCATGGCGGGATAGACGTTCCGTCTGTCAGCACTAACAATGTGATTGAATTTCACGTACAAGCGGATCAAACCTACTTTGTTTCCCCAGCTTCTCATTAACTTCGCACGACAATAAGAGCGGCTGTCCCGGTATTGGGATACGCCGCTCTTAGCATTCTCATCATCATTTGGGGCGTCCAACAAGTTCAACTTCGCTGCAATTGTTATGGCCTTGACGCGATCCGCAGGCAATTTCCTACCACTACAGCCCCGCAGCTAACTGCTTCAACACTTCCACTTCCCCTTCCGTTAACGGGGTTCGACCGACAAGAAGAAGTGGACCAGAACAAGCCAAGTTCCCCTTTCCCATCAGAGTGATCGACTTCAGCACACCAGAGATTATAGATTTCCTGCAATCTCGAATTCGTTCATCAGCTTGGCGTTTTCAATGATGGCGTGTTGACTATCCTTGATTATCTTAATCAGCACTTGTGTTCCATCGGGTCGGTCATTGCGTGGCAAACCACTCAAGTATCAAACCCCTCTCGGTCTTTCCATAACAACTGGAAATGTCTCCGTTGAGTGATTACATGATAAGGTTGTTTCATCACGCTAATTTCTATAAATGAGATAATCCGTCCGAATAAGATTTTTTCATCACTCTACTCGGCCCGAATTCATGGAATCGAGAGAAATCAATCCATTTAAGATGATCAAACAGCGTTATTGTGCAGATTCGCTTCATCATGGAGTAATAAGGTGAAACAACGCTACCGAGTCTAGACCATCTCTTCCTGCTTCATATTCCTCCCGATTCTTCTTAACGATCTGTTCAAAATAAAAAGGACGGGTTGCCCCGTCCCTCTCCCTCACTGCTATTTCACCAATCCATGTGGATCGATTACGAACTTCTTGGATGCGCCTTTATCGAACTCCCTGTAGGCACCCGCTGCCTGATCCAGCGAAATGACCGTAGCATTAACCGCCTTGGCGATTTGTGCTTTGCCGTTCAAGATCGACATCATCAGGTCACGGTGATACTGCATGACTGGTGTTTGACCGGTAACGAACGTATGGGACTTGGCCCATCCCAACCCGAAGCGAATCTTGAGCGTTCCGATCTTCGCATCCTGATCAATCGCTCCCGGATCGCCCGTGACATATAGTCCGGGAATACCGAGCCTTCCTCCGGCACGTGTAACTTCCATAATCGAGTTCAACACGGTAGCTGGTGCTTCCCCATGCGCGTGACCATGACCATGAGCTTCGAAGCCGACGCAGTCAATCGCGCAATCGACTTCTGGAACTCCTAGAATCTGCTCGATCTGTTCACCCAGATTCGGATGTTCCTTCAAGTTAACAGTCTCACACCCGAAGCTTCTAGCTTGTGCCAATCGCTCTCCATTCAGGTCGCCTACAATGACCACGGCAGCTCCTAGCAATTGAGCAGAGTGAGCGGCAGCTAGTCCGACTGGACCTGCTCCTGCCACATACACCGTAGACCCCGGCTTAACGCCCGCACTTACAGCTCCATGGTAACCAGTAGGGAATATATCGGACAGCATCGTTAGATCACGAATTTTCTCCATCGCTTGGTCTTTATCAGGGAACTTCAACAGCTGGAAGTCCGCATAAGGAACCATCACATATTCCGATTGTCCTCCGACCCATCCACCCATATCCACATAACCGTATGCCGAACCCGGACGGTCCGGATTCACATTCGAGCAAACATTCGTATTCCGTTCCTTGCAGTTACGGCAGCGGCCGCAGGCAATGTTGAATGGAACCGAGACAAGATCGCCCTTCTTGATAAATTCCACATCGCGACCTACTTCAATTACTTCGCCTGTAATCTCATGGCCTAATACGAGACCGCTTGGTGCTGTAGTACGTCCCCGAACCATGTGCTGGTCACTACCGCAAATGTTCGTGGTCACTACTTTCAAGATAACGCCGTGTTCACATTTCCGTCCGACGTTAAGCGGATTAACACCTGGCCCGTCTCGAAGAATCAGATCTGGGTAACTAATGTCTCTTACGTCTACTTCACCTGGTCCCACATACACAACCGCTCGATTTCCTGCCATCGACATGTCTCTCCTTTTAATAGAAAGAATTCTCTTGTCACCCACCAGCCAACATTACAGTAATCGCTTACACTAGTGCTCACAATAACCATAACTTTCCTCACGCCCAACGTCAAGAAAAAGAAGCATTCAAGGACTAGTAAACATACCTATACTCTCTATACCAAAAGGTTGTTACCTGCAAATGGATTGACAACTGCTGAAAGGTGATTTATTCTATAAACAATAATGAACATTTTCACGCATAATCAAACATAACTCTATTAAGACTAACGGAGGTGGCTCATTCTATGCTAGCAGTCGAACGCAAGCTCCGCATTGTAGATTTCGTCAAACAGCGGCAAGTGGCATCCGTGAGTGAGCTCGCCAAGGAGTTTCAAGTACATGAAGCTACTATTCGCCGTGACTTGGCTGAAGCGGAACAGGAAGGCCTGCTGCGCCGGACACATGGCGGGGTTATTCTCGATCAAGGCGCCAATATGGAGCCCTCGTTCTCTGAGCGGGCAAGTGATCAATTCGAGCAGAAAGTGCGCATCGGGAAACAAGCAGCATCCATGATTGAAGACGGCGACCACATTATTCTCGATTCGGGGACGACAACTGTTCATATAGCGCAACAGCTCGTTACACGCACGAATCTGACTGTCGTTACGAACGACATGAATGTGGCGGCAGAACTGCGCGACTCCCCGGGCATTGTAGTGATCGTAACGGGTGGAACACTGTACCACTCCAGCTTCATGCTGAATGGTATGTTCACCGACAAAGTACTTGAATCGTTGCATGTCCAAAAAGCGTTCATCGGCACGCCAGCCATCCATCCGGAGTATGGGCTTACTCATCCCGAGGAGAAGCTGGTGCCTACGAAGAAAGGCATGATCCGGGCTGCTCAAGAAGTGATCGTCGTCGCTGATGATACCAAGATCGGCAAGCGATCACTTCATACCGTTGCCCCTATTGGATCTGTCCATACGTTCATAACCGGTACAGAGGCATCCGCACAGCAAGTAGACGCATTCAAGGAAGCTGGCGTCCGCATCATCTGTGTATAAGGGCTTCACCTTCATGGAGAGGAGGTGATAATGAAATGAGCAACCAAGAAGTGCTAGTTCAAGCTGTCCAGTCGAACGCACTGCGCTTGATTCAGCCAGGTAATGTCCAGGAAGTGGTACTTGAGCATAAGCTCTCAGATGGATTCGTCGTCATTGAACCTTCCCTCGGAAGCATATGCCATGCCGACTTGCGCTACTATACTGGTCAGAGACGTCCTGAGGCATTGGCCCGCAAATTGCCGATGGCCCTCATTCACGAAGGCATCGGTACCGTCGTTGCAAGCGCGGATCCGAGCCTGCGTGCAGAGGACAAGGTCGTCATCGTCCCGAATATACCGGGTTACTTGTTGAGCGGTACCCACTCAGCTGACTGCTGTCCGGCTTGCCGAGGCGAGATTACGGATAATTACTGCTACCATGGTCGTTTCCTTGGCAGCGGATATGACGGAATCGCCCAGAGTCGTCTGGTCATTCCAGCGGCATGCGCCATTCCAGTCCCGTCCGAAGTTCCGGATGAGATCGCAGTACTGGCTGAACTGTGCTCGGTGTCCTGCCAAGCGTTAAGCCGAGTTAAGCACTTGCTCCAGCATGCTGAAACGGCGGTGTTCGGGGATGGACCTGTCGGTTACGTTACAGCTTCCATGCTGCATCATATGTTCGGACTCGAGTCCGATCGACTACGGGTATTCGGTGCAATGTCGGAGAAGCTCGACAAATTCACATTTGCCGAACGGGCCATGGTACAGACATACGATTTCCAAGCGAGCTCTGGCGTAGATATCGCCGTCGAATGTACAGGCGGGAAGTTCTCAGAGAGTGCAGTCAATCAGGCGATCGATCTGCTGAAGCCAGGCGGATATTTGATCCTGATGGGCGTGACGGAAGAACGGGTACCGATTAACACGCGGGACGTTCTGGAGAAAGGAATTACATTGATCGGCAGCAGCCGCAGCTCGGCAGCCGATTTCACGCAAGTGCTGCAGACGATGCGAAGTGTCGATTGCCAGAACACCTTGCGTCAATTGCTATCGGAGCAGACTTGCCATGTTGCCGGCGCAGCCGATTTCACGGAAGCTATGGACAATGCCGCGAGACATCGCGATTGGCAAAAAAAAGTACTGGCGTTTCAATGGCCTGACACCAAAGAAACGAACCCAGTACCCCAAAACAATCCCGACAAAGTGAAGTGAAGCCTTCGAAGCTTATTCCTATCACTTTGCGGGTTGCCCGTATTATAGTATACCGCATAATAGATAACCTGCACACAGACGATGAATTAGAGAGAGTGATCATAGGTGGCTAGTCAACATCGATCGAATCGAGTATTCTGGCAGGCACATCGTGGAGGGGGAGCATATGAGCGCCCCGATAATACGATGGTTGCTAACCGTTACGCTTGGGGGCTCGGAGGCATTCCGGAGGCGGATATTCGCACGACCCAGGATGGCGTCATTGTGTGCCTGCATGATGAAACCCCGGCTAGAACGACTACGGCGCCGGATGAGGTGAAGGATCGTCTTATCTCCGAACTTTCGTTCGAGGAGGCTCAGGCTTGGGATGCTGGCGTGAAATTCCGAGCGGAATTCAGCGGGGAGCGTATCCCCTCCCTCGAAGAAGCGTTCAAGGAATTGCAGGCCAACCGCAGTTACAGCATGTATCTGGATCTGAAGGAAGTCGATTTGGTTCAACTGGGGCAGCTTATTGACCGTTACGAAGTGAACAGCCAAGTCATATTCACGCATAACAAACAGGACAATTGCCGGGAGATGAAACGCATCGCCTCTGGTGTCCGCAGCATGCTGTGGGTTGGAGGCAACGCCCAGGTGATTCAAGATCGTTTTCTCGAGGCTGAACGCTCCGGGTTCGACGGGCTGGATCAAGTTCAACTGCATTTGAATTCGAAGGCCCCAAGCCCCGATTGGATGTACGATCTCGACGAAACGTTCCTAAGGTACGCTTTATCCGCTGCTGAGCATTCAGGTATCGACTTCGAGGTACTTCCCTTTCAATTCGATGAAACGTCCCTGCGGAAGCTGCTCGATCTCGGCATTCGTTGGTACGCTACAGATGAGCCCTTGCGATTCTCACAAATCGTTAAGGCTTGGTCATAGGAAATACCAAACAACCGTCCGGAAAATTACCGGACGGTTCTTGGTGTATGAGTACTGGTTCACTCCAGTTCTCCCTTCACATTCGGGCTCTTGATGCCTTGTTGCTCGCGGTATTCGGAAGGGCTGAGGCCGACATGCTTCAAAAACACTTTCGTAAAATAACGTCGCTGTGGAATGCCGACCGTCTTGCCGATGTGCGTTACACTTTTGTCCGGTTGGAGCAGTAGCGACTTCGCTCGCTCCATCCGCTGGCCTGTAACATATTCCACGAACGTCACTCCGAAATGCTGCTTAAACAGCATGCTAAAATAGCTGTAGCTGATACCGAGACGATCCGCCAATTCTTCTATGCCAAGATTGTCCTCAAGATGCCGCTCTATATAATCCCGTGCCTCCAACATAAACTGCTCGCCTGTGCGCTTGTTCGTCACGACGCGCAGCCCGTCCTCGACGGTGTCCGCAATTAAACGAAGCAGCCCTTTCATCCCAGCCGACTTCTCCAGCTTCCCCCAAACTACCAGCTCCTGCTCGGCGTTGATCATGTCGACCTCGCGCATTTCGCGCAGCAAGTGAACAACGACAAAATGCAACATCTGTTCGGCACGCACGAACGATTGTCCGGATACAAGCAGCAGATGGTCGCTTAGCTCGGCCATGCAGCGCGAGATGTCTTCACGATGGCGTCGTTTCAGTCCCGAGACAATACCCTCGACCGATCTCCATAGACGCTCGCCCGAATCCGCTGCGGCCGTAGACTGTTCCGGCATGACGACGGCGAGGTCCGTATGCGGCGACAAATAAAGGCAGCGCTGCAGCCGCTTATACCCGGCCGCCAGTTCCGACAGCATTGCGTGCTGCGGCAGCACGGCAAAACTCACGGGAAGCTTGACGAATTGCAGCACGTCCAGCTGCATTTTGGCCGCGAGCCGCATCATGCCCGGTGCGTCGCTGTTCAGTCCCACATGCGAGCCTAGGCTTGGAGCCGCTGTGCCATTCATGACACTCGTGACACTCGTGACGCTCGTGACGTTCTCAGCAGCGCCGCCGTTTTCTTCCCGCTCGATCACGATCGCCCATTCACCTTCCCGCGGCCGCAGCACCGCATAACGTAAACCCGTTTCCGCCAGTGCATCGTGCAACACGTTACCGATGGCGAAATTCCACAGCTTGCGCTCGACTTCGCTCCACAGTCGCGACTTGGCCGCATATTCATCGATGTCTGCAAGCATGAGCGAGAATGATACTCGTTCCGCCGACTGCTCACCCCCGTCTAGCAGCTCGCTCACGCCAGATGCGGGCAAATCGAGCAGCACGTCGAGCAGCATTTTTTCGTAAGCGAGGTGAACGACGCGGTTCCATTTTTTCTCATCCATCGCCCGTTTCATGTTGCGCGAACGGATTTCCATGGCCAGCCGTGCAACCGTCCGCTCCAGCTCCTCATAATCGATCGGCTTCAATATGTAGTCGCGTGCACCGTGCTTAATGACAGATCGGGCGTACTCAAAATCCTGGTAGCCGGTGATCATGATCACGTCGCTCGAGATTTCAAGCCGCCGCAGCTCTTCCAGCAGCTTGATGCCGTCCATTAGCGGCATGCGGATGTCACTTAGGATGATGTCCGGCCGATGCCTCTCCGCTTCCTCCAGCGCCTGCTTTCCGTTCCGGGCCAAGGCGACGATTTCGATGTTGTGCTGTTCCCACGGAATGACCAACTGTAAATTGTGCAGCAGATGAATTTCGTCGTCGACCAGAAGCGCCTTCAGCCTCATGTGCCCGCCTCCATCCTTCGTTTCGGAATCGTGCATTTGATAACCGTTCCCTCGCCAGGCGCGCTACAAATGAACAGGCCGTACGCGGCACCGTAACGGATACGGATGCGGTCGGCCACATTACTTACGCCGAGGCCGCCGAATTCGCTATTCACACCACCTCCGTCGCCGCTCCACACGGATTCCTCCACGCTCATAGCTTCTTCGCGGAACGCCTGCCCGTGCTCCCCCCAGGCAATTTCCGAATGATAGTGAAACGCGGCCAACCGTTCAGGTGCGATGCCGACGCCGTTGTCTTCCACGGTTAGCACAATGCCGCCATGTTCCTCGCTCACCGTTATTCGCAACATCCCCCGATAGGCTATGCTCTCGAACCCATGCTGAATCGCATTCTCCACAAGCGGCTGCAACGTGAGCTTCTGTACGGCATAGTCCAACAGCTCCTCTGGCACATCGATCACATAATCGAACAAATCCGCAAATCGGTACTTCTGAATTTCAAGGTAGCTTTTCAAATGCTCGATTTCGTGCTGGATCAGGATTTCTTCCTTCTGTTGGATGCTGATCCTCAGAATACTCCCAAGCCGTACCACCATCTGGCTGACCTTCCGTCCTTCGTTCTGCATCGCCAACGCGTTGATCGATTCCAGCGTGTTGTACAGAAAATGCGGCTTGATCTGCGCCTGAAGCAGCATGAACTCCGCTTTGTTCTTGCGCTCCTGCTCACGCTTCACATCGGTCAGAAGCCGATCCAGCTGTTGGACGAGCCGGTTGAAGCCAGTCGCCAGGAAGCTTGCCTCGTCACGCCCGTGCACATCGACGCGGACGCGAAAATCACCGCGTTCCACGCTGCGCATCGATTGGACGACACGCAGAATGATGCGGATAATGCGATTGACGAACAGCAAGTTGAACAACAAAGCGAAAACGAGGCAGCCTACCATAACGACGGCCACCCAACCCATCAGCACATTCGTCTCCCCGGATAAATAATGCCACGACGCGATCGAAACGACGCTCCACCCATTCAACCCAAGCTTGCCAAGCTCGAGCTTGTACACAGAGACTAGACTCTGCACATTATCGAAGTGCATTTTCCGGCTGACATACGGTTCCTGGCCGAGCGTTAACGGCAAGGGATCGCCGACCAACTCGTCATTCTTGTTGTCGAATACGATCGTACCGCCCGGGTCGACGAGCAGAAACCGGTTCCCCTTGCTCCCGTTCGCGTCATAGGAATGGAACAAGCTGCGCAAATCGTCCATTTGCAGCTGCAGCAGCATCGTGCCTTTCACCGTGAGCGTGTTGAAGTCGCGCACCATACGTAACTGAGTCAGAACCGTACTCCCGCCCGACAACCGTTTGTTCTCATAAGGCCCCAGCCATAGCGGAAACCCGTTCCGCTCATGCGCCTCGCGGTACAGCGGATCCTTGGACAGATCCTCGAACGAGACTCGCTGCTTCCGATCGAGGTCAACGCCGAGCATTCCTCCATCCAGTTGGTAAAAGGAAACCGACTGCAGCGAAGGATACGACAGCAAGATGCTCCGCAAATTTCGTTCCGATTCGTAGACTTCGAGCCTCGAGCTGGAATTTTGCATATCGATAACCGGGGTGCGCATCATGAAGACACTATAAAACGTGTCGGACAACGAGTTGGCTTCTTTGAACACCGACGCGACGTTGCTCCCGATCGCCCGCAGTGTCAGCTCCGTCTGCTCGCCGTACTTGTTGGCAATGACATGCTGCAGCAGCAAATACGATACCGCGCCGAGCGCGATAAGCGGCACAACGATGAACCCGAGAAATGCCGCGAACGTTTTGTTGCGCAATTTCATCGCATTCCCTCCCGGAACGTCTATGCCGAGCCACGCAATCCAGCGATCGGTACTCTAGCCGATAGTTATGATGAATACCCTTAGTATAGCATAGCGACTATTTCCTCGAATCAAAATCTACCATCTCGCCCCGAGACTTTTGCCCCCGCAAACGTGCAGCACTTGTCCGGTAATATAGCCCGCGTCGTCGGAAGCGAAGAAGGCAACTGCATTCGCAACGTCCTCCGGCCGGCCGATAACACCGGGAACAAACTGGCGGCTCAATATTTGCTCTTGCCTTTCTGGGGACATCACGTCGAATACCGTTGACGCAATCGCTCCTGGCGCAATACAGTTAACGGTGACCCCATGCTCGATCAATTCCATCGCGCAAGTCCGCGTTAAGCTGACGACTCCCCCTTTGGCTGCGGAATAGCTCGACTGTCCGATCCCTCCCATCCACATACGGGACGAAATATTGACAATTCGGCCGTACTTTTGCGCAATGAACGATTTGGCGGCAAAATGGGAGCACAGGAAGGTTGATTTCAAGCTTACATCCAGCACTCTATCCCAGTCTTCTTCCGTTGCTTCATTTATTTTGCCGTCCAGCCCGATTCCCGCATTGTTGACTAGGATATCGATGCCGCCGAAATGCGCAAGCATATAATCGAACATACGGCTTACTTCTTCCTTGCGCGACACGTCAGCTTGAAAGCCAACTGCTTCCCCTCCCGAGGATACGATGTCATGTACCGTCCGGTTCACTCTGTCGCCATCGATATCGCATACGAGCACCTTCGCCCCCCATTCGGCGAGCTTGTGCGCGGTCGCTTTGCCGATACCACTCCCCGCTGCCGTGATTAAAGCTGCTCTTCCTGCAACCTTCATAGCCGATTTGCCTCCGTTCGTTCGTTTACTTCTCCGTTCCGAGCGTAATGCCGCGAATAAAGCTTCGTTGGAACAGTAAAAAGAAGATAATGAGCGGTATGGCGGCCAGCGTACCGCCTGCCATCGCCAAACCGTAATTGACGCTCATCTCGCGGTTGACCAAGCCAGACACGCCAAGCGGCAACGTCTTCATGCTGTCGGAGGTAAGCACGATCAACTGCCACATATAATCATTCCAAACGTACATGAACGAGAAGATCGCTAACGCCCCAAGTGCCGGTGAGATTAGCGGGACGACGATTTGCGCGAAAATACGGATTTCTCCTGCACCATCCACCTTGGCCGCATGGATCAACTCGTCGGGAATGTAGCGAACGAACTGTCGAATCAAAAAAACGCCGAACGGATAGGCGATCACTGGCATAATTAGACCCGCGTACGAATCCAGCAGCCCCAGATCGGACACAAGTAAATAAAGCGGCACCAGCGTCACCTGGCGAGGCATCATCATCGTCGCGATGATGACAAAAAACAGCACATTGCGTCCTGGAAATTGTTTCTTCGCATACGCATAACCAGCGAGCGAACAAAACAGAAGTATGAAGAAGACAGATACGACGCCGACGAAAATGCTATTGAACATCCAGCGCATCGCCGGCTGACGGTCCAGCAGCACGCGAAATTGGGTGAAATCGATCGTTTTTGGAAACCAGTCCGGTGGAATTTGCCACAAGGTTATGGCCGGTTTGACCGAACCCGTAACCATCCAATACAAAGGGAATATAAATACGACGGACGCCGCAATTAATATCGCGTAGCGTATCGCAATGGAAGCTTTCATACGGTTCCTCCTATGCATAGGCTCGAAGTTGGTCTGCTCCCGCAATAGCGCATCAAGCTTTCGAACGAATCAGTCTAAGTTGTACGAGAGCAATAATCATAATAATGACGAACAGTACGACGCCTTGCGCGGAGGCTGCCCCGAACTCCGTTGCCGTGAAGGCGGTGCGATAGATCGTATACACGAGCGTTTCCGTGCTGAAGTACGGTCCACCGCGGGTCAGCAGATGAATGACGACGAAAATTTGGAACGTCGCAATCGTCGTCGTCACCGTAACGAACAGTGTTGTGTTGGCGACGAGCGGCAGCGTAATGCGGAGAAACTTGCGGAACGGTCCCGCACCATCGATTTCGGCCGCTTCATACAATTCTTTGGAGATTCCGTCCATCGACGCCAAATATAGAATAATCGGCTGGCCGACCGACCAGGTGACGACCACGATCACGATCGCCAGGAAGGCACCAGATGTGGAACCCAGCCATTCAATAGGCCCGACATGGATCAAGCTGAGCAAATAGTTTAATATCCCGAAGTTCACGTTATACATCCACGCCCATACCATCGTGACGACAACCGGTGTTGCAACGACTGGCAAATAAAAAATAATACGGAACAGCGTCTTGGAAGAGGGTCGCAAATCCTTGATCAAGCCGGCGACCGTAAACGAAATGACAACAATGATCGGGACGATAATCAGCGCGAAGTAAAACGTATGCTTCAGTGAATTCAAGAATACGGAGTCTGCAAACAAAGTCTTGAAGTTGTCCAGCCCGATAAACGTCTCCGCTTGCATATCCGCTTGGAAGAAGCTCAGGCGGAATGTGTTAAATAGCGGGTAAATAAAAAACAAAGCGATCAGAATCAAATTCGGCAAGACGAAAGCATATCCCCATGCCGGCTCCTTCCATCGATGCAGCGACGACTTTACCTTACCGATTGCGGTTACGCCATTTAACTTCGTATTCATGGCCTCACTCCGTCCGCAGCAGTATCGCTTGACGCGCTTGTTTGGCTTGCAGCGCTGCTTCAGCCGTCGCCACCGAATGGTTCGCGGCCGTCCCATCGAACAGCAGCTTCTTGTCCTCATCAATCGGACGACCGCCAATGACATCGCAGAAATACGCCATTTCCCGCTTCATTACCGTTTGCAGGAAGCGCGGCGGCCTGCTCTGCGGATCGCCATAGATGACACCGCCGTCCATCCGTTCGTACAATTGTCGGCGCTCCTCGTCATAAGGCTCACCATACAGTCCGATCGTCTGCGGCGCCTCGCCTGCACTGCGCAGCTCAATGAGGGACTGGCGGAAATCGATTTTGATCGAGCCTTCCGTTCCGTTGATTTTCATATAATGCTCACCCCAGCGGAAACCGGACCCGAACTGCAGTGTGCCGAAACCGCCGTTTTCAAAATGCACAGTAAGGAGCAGCACATCATCTTCGTCTCCGAAGCCAGGCCCACGGTGCGCCAAATTGTCTGCTGCCATATAAACCGCAGCCGCAGGGCCCATGACGGCAAGCGCAAAGTCGAGCTCATGGATGTGATGGAACAGATGACCACCCGACTGCTGCTGATTTTTCTTCCAGCTTACTTCCGCCCGCGGCTCCTCCCAGCCCGTTCGCTCCGAGTGGAGCACAATTGGACGACCGATCCTCCCGTCCTCGATCCACTGCTTGACCTGCTCGATCCCTTGCATGAAGTGCATGATGTGCCCGGCCATAAAGCGTACGCCGCTTTGGCGGCATGCTTCCACCATCTCCCGGCAGTCTTCCGCCGATAGCGCGACGGGCTTTTCGCAAAACACATGTTTCCCGTTCCGCGCCGCCTGCAGCACCGGCTCTTTGTGCAGGTGATTGGGGCTAGTGACGACAATCGCGTCAATATCGCCGCGTTCCGCCAGACTCTCCAGCCGCTCCACCACTTCGCATCCGATTTCCGCGGCGATGGCGGCCGTACTCTTGCCGCTGCCGCCATGGACGGCGATTACACTAGCACCGTCCATCTCATGCAGGATGCGGGCAAATTCGCCGCCGAAGAAACCACAGCCGACGATGCCGAACCTGATCGTTGTTCCGTTCATTGGCATATCCTCCGTAACTCGGATACGCCCTGCTCCAGGAACAGGGCGTATCCGGAACCATTAATTTTTGTTGACTTGGGTGATCATATTGTTCGCCTTTTGCGTAAAGTCGGCTACTGCCTGCTTCGGTGTCTTGCTGCCGGCGAAGGCGGCCTGCAGTTCAGGGAACCAGAGCGGACGCACGCCGGCGTAAGCTTTGGATTTGTAGCCGAGACTTGCCATCGGGATGTTGGCGATTTCCTTCATGATGGTCCGCAAATCAGCATTGTCCGAATCGTACGCGGCATCTTTATGTGCCGGCAAGTAGCCGCCCGCTTTGGACATCGCCTTGATGTTGGCCGGTGCCGACATATACTGCACGAACTTTTTGACAGCCTCCCGCTTGTCTTTGTCGGATTGCTTGAATACGGCAAGACCGATCGCTCCGACATTCGTCAGCTTCATGTCCACTCCCGCTTTATGCGGCGGCTTGATGCCGTATAGATCGATATCCGCTTTGACCGACCCGTCCTTCTTGCCTGCCGCGATAATGTTGTACATGCCGGTACCCCATGGAAACATCGCCAGCTTGCCTTGCTTGAACATTTCAAGTGCGTCGACAGCCTGAGTGGTAGCAGCTCCGGGTGCCGCCGTTCCTTCCTTCATCATATCGATCATCGTTTGGATCCATTCGACCGCTTCCGGGTATTTATCCATGACGATCTCGGTCTGTTCATCGTTCCATTGCTTACCGCCCATGTTGAAATATCGCTGCATCATCATTTCGTCGCCCTGCTCATTCAGAGCATAGAACGCCGTTCCGAACACGCCGCTGCCCGACACTTTCTTAAGTGCATCGCGCATCTCGTCCAGTGTCCATTCCCGATTTTGCGGGATTAAACTTTCCAGCCCTTTGTTTTTGAATATCGTCCGATTCAAGAATACGATTTCCGGATGGTCCCAGAGAGGAAGGCCGTGAATTTTGCCGTTGATCGTTACAGCATCGATCATGCTTTTGTTGAATTGCGACGGGTCGTAAAAATCGTTGATGTCTTCCACTTTTCCGCTGTTCACGTATTTAATCAACCGTTTGCCAAGTGCGTCCATGATAACGTCTGGCTGGTTGTTCCCGGTCAACGCGACCGTAATTGCCTGCTCAATCTCGCTCGCCCCGATCAACTTGTACTTCACCTTGATGCCCGGATTTTTCTCTTCGAACGAGGCAATCATCGCTTTTTCATAATCGCCGTATTCCGGGGATTTGATCCCTTCCACATTAAGAACCAAAGGCGCCCCCCAAAATTCTATCGTGATTTGCTTGTCCGATCCGCTGGGCTTGGCGGAGTTGCTTGGCTTGACCGTACTTGCGGCGTCATTATTCGCCCCACCGCTGCAGCCTGCTATTACAGACGCAACTAGCAAAACGAGCGCTGCCACAATCAGCATTCTCTTTTTCAAAATCGATCCCTCCCTAATGAACTGCTCATGGTTGGTTCCTTGTCCTTGCTCGCTACCTCCTCTTGAATTCCAGTATAAAAGCAAAAGTAGTCAGGTGGCAGGTTCACATTTCGCCAAGCGGGGAGAAAATTCGCTGAATTGTGGGGGAAAAACAAGAAAAGGCAGTTTCTACAGAAGCTCTCTGCAAAAACTGCCTGATCCAAACTCAATCAAAATCGTATCGCTGCTCTTTGAACGGATCGCCGTACATATGGTATCCATTGCGCTCCCAGAATCCAGGCTTATCCTTAGCCATAAACTCCAGACCGCGCAGCCACTTAGCACTCTTCCAGAAGTACAGGTGAGGCACGACCATCCGCATTGGATAGCCGTGTTCCGGCGTCAGCATCTCCCCGTTGTGCTTGATCCCGAAGAAGCTGGTCTCCCTCAGAAAGTCCGCTAGCGGCAAGTTCGTTGACCAACCGTGCTCGGCATGCAGCATGACGTATTGCGCTTCCGGCTTCAGCTTCACACGCTCCATTACGGTCGACACCTTCACGCCTTCCCACGTATTGTCGAGCTTCGACCAAGTGGTCACACAGTGGATATCGTTCTTGAACTCTTCCCGCGGCAACGCCATAAACTCCTTATAGCTGATCGCAACTTCTTCCTCCACAAGGCCGAAGATCCGGAAATCCCATATTCCCATATCCCGATAATAAGGCACATTCCCATAATGCAGCACCGGGAACCCAGGTGTCACGGTCTGTCCTGGCGGTACGCGGCTCGGGTCTACAGCGGGTTTGTCGGATTTGAACAACATAGTAGCAAGCACCTCCTTCATATTACTTTTTCCTACTTTTCACTATTATACCAAACAAGGTTCACCTACCCGAAGCATAATTTCCAATATACGTCCGCTGGGGAAACAGGTAGAATATGATTGTCTGTACATGTTATGGATATATATATGGATACAATCTCTGTTCGGGAGGGATATGTTTGGTCATAAAGGAGCTACTAAATCGCAGGCGCAGCATTTGGCTTACTTGGCTTCTATCTTACATCACGATCCTGCTGCTGCCGATCCTCCTCAGCATCTTTGTATATGTAGCCTCCAACCGGACGCTTGAGAATGAGATTCATCAGGCCAATAATTCGTTGCTCAACCAGGTCAGGGAAGCGATGGACAATCAATTTCAATCGATGGAACGGTTGAATATCGAGCTTACATGGAATGTGGAAGTCCAAGCCATGCTATACTCCAACAAATACTTGGTCAGTCCGAATGACTATGGATATGATCTGTATCAAATCTCCAAGGACATGGGACTCTACAAAACCGCCTATTCCATGGTCGATCATTTCTACATTTACTTAGTAAATTCCAATACGGTACTCATGCCTAGCATGGTTCGCGAAAGCGCTTTCGCTTACAATCTCATGCATCGCGACCCGAATTTCACTTTTGTAGATTGGACTGCCATTATGAACCGGACGGATTACAAAGGGTTCGTACCCTTAATTCGCCTCAACGACAACGGTCAAGCGAACAAAACGGTCGCCTATGTCAGTACTCACCCGGCAATCAACGGAGGACCGGTGGCCACGAATGTAGTCATGATTGATCAGTCCCGCATCCTAGGTTCCATTCAGAATGTGGAGTTGTTCAACAAAGGCCACGTCATGATTCTGAACGACCGGAATGAGCCGCTTATTTCCAACTCGGACCTCAAGCTGCCTTCTTCCTTTCCATATAACCAGATGGCGAATACATCCGGCTTCTTCTACTATGATCAGGACGGGGAACAGTTCGAAGTCTGGTACATGAAGTCGAGCCGCTCCGGATTGCAATACATTTCCATGATCCCGAGCAGCCTCTACTGGGAGAAGGCGGAATACGTCCGTAACCTTACGTTCGTCAGCATCCTGATCAGTCTCGTTGGTGGAGGATTGCTATCTACCTTTTTCCTGCGACGTAACTACAATCCGGTGCGCCGCATGGTGCAGTCCTTATCCGGCAAATCCCAACTGAAGTTCGGTAAAGGGGTCAATGAATTCCGCTTTATCCAGCAAACGATTAACAGTACACTCGTCCAGATGGAACAGCAGCACCAGCTGATGCGATCGCACTTCATTGCCCGCCTCCTGAAAGGCCGGTTGGACAGCCAGATTCCGATTACCGAGTCCCTGACTACTTTCCATATGCATTTCGATTCGGACCAGTTTGCTGTGCTCTTGTTCAATATTGAACCTAGCGGTCTCTTCGATGCGCGTATTAAGGGGATGGAGCCCGAGGAGAAGCGCAAGCTGCTCCAGTTCATCGTGACGAACGTTGTGGAGGAGGTTGCTGGACAGTATAACCGGGGATATGTGGGCGAAGTCAATGAGACCCTGGCTTGTCTGATCAATTTCGTTCAGGAGGATGAAGCGGAGCAGAAAGAGGATTTGGTTCGAATTGCACAAGCGTCCAGACAGTTTCTGTCCGACTCTTATCATCTGCAATTGACCGTCTCAATCAGTGCTGTTCATTCGACCTATGCCGGCATTGCCTATGCGTATTCCGATGCCTTGGATGCACTGGAATATAAGCTCGTGATGGGCAGCAATGAAATATTGGCCTACGAGGACATTCGTAAGCAGTCCAGCGACTCCGGCGTTGGCTACTATTACCCCCTGCAGGTCGAGCAGCAGCTAATCAACTTCGTCAAGACCGGCGATTATGAGAAGGCCAAGCAAACCCTGGATGAGATCATTGCGCACAATTTCCAGCGCCCTACTGTATCCGTCGCTTTCGCCCGCTGCCTGATGCTGAACCTGGTGAGCACTATGATTAAGACGATCAGCGAAATAGGCAACCTGCAGGAAAGCTTCCTTGTGCAAAATCCGAAACGGATCGCGCGACTTACCGCTTGCGAGACGATCCAGGACATGCAAGCTCAATTGTCGGAGCTACTTAAGCAGGTGTGCGAATACACGGCGTCCAAACGCCAGCAAAACATGCAGCATTCACGTAAGCACGCCTTAGACGAACGAATGGTCCGGATGACCGAGTTTATCGAGAATAACTATAATGACCCGAACCTGAACATCTCCACAATCGGCAACGAGTTCGACATGAAGCCGACCTACTTGTCCAAGCTGTTCAAGGATCATACCGGCGAAGGGCTGCTGGATTACATCAACAAGACGAGGATCGAGAGAGCGAAGCAATTAATTGCCGATCGCAGCAAAAATATTAGCGATATTTCCAACTGCGTTGGCTTCAATGATGTGAACGCCTTTATCCGCACGTTCAAGAAGTATGAGGGCATTACGCCGGGCAAATATAAGGATTCGATCGCGGAGTAGGGGCTTGTGTAAAGACTAGGGTAAACGTATCCGTGTCGGGATTCCAAGTAAATAGGGTTCGCCTAAGCTCAGACAACTTGTTTTAAGTTCCTTGATTGAATAAGTGATTTATCGGTATGGAACTTAAAGCCAAAACTCGCGGCGACCCCTATTTTTCCTTTCCATCCTATTCACAGATGCGTTTACCACAGTTCTTTACAAGAGCCTCAAGCCGTGATCGAGAGGGGGCAGTAAGTAGAGTTCGCCAATCCTTGGACATCTTCATCTCGGGCTGCAAGACGATTTTTTCGTCTTACAGCTTCGTTAGCGGCCTAAATTCGTGCTGCAAGACGATTTTTGAGGCTGTCGATTATCTGTGAACAAGAGGAGTGGAAATTGAAAAAGAGGACCCTGGCGAGTTTTGGCTTGAACCTCCATACCGCGAAATCCCTTATACAATCAAGGGAGGTTCAAACAAGATGTTTGAGCATAAGGGTCCTTTTTCACTTGGAACGTCGGTTTTGCTTCAACATGGAATGAATCGACGGCTGTCCGTCAAATCACTGAATTTTCTTTCCGTTCATTCCACTTCAGCAGGACGTGTCTTGTTATTTGCTCTGCTACTTCGGATGGTGGGGTGGAAGTTGTGTCGATCGTGGGCATAGGTGGATTGTATTCAGTCTCTGCGTTGTTTAGGAGCCACTGGGCGAAATCCTCATGGGTTTTAAGCATTTCATCCGTCCACATTGCTTTATCCTCTCGGTTACGAAGGCGATTATTACGAGTACTGTCATCGCAATGTAAGTTAATAAAGCAGAGTTCGCTGAAATTGTTGTAAGTATCACATTTCTTGGCATCCCACGGCATAAATGTACCGCATATAATCGTTCCTCTTCCGGATATCGCAACAGCGTTAGCAAAATGAAGTAATAAGTTATATCTATCCTGATAGTCCAACTTAGAAGCAGTTGTACCAAAATTATCAATATCCGTGCTGAATACATCAAAATCCGGTAATAGAACTCGTAGTTCCTTCATAACCGTTGTTTTTCCTACACCGCTTGCTCCGGTAACAATAAATAAAGGTAATTTTTCCTTCAAGGATTCTCCCCCTCACTGTATATTGCCAGTATGGTATACACAATCAAGTGTTGGAAGGGATAGTTTTTGTAAAGCTATTGTATCGGTCCCTCACAGAACAGCTATTTCAGCGGTTCAGCAGAGAAAATGCAGATACATTTGGCGATTTTGCATATATCCGACTCCGAACTCACGATCGATTTGGATATATTTGCGATTGAGAAAATGTAAGCGTTGTCATAGTATGGAGGCACGGGATCGCAACGACCTAAGATCTCGCTGAACTAGGAAACTATATCCGGGAGGTCATCGAATGAACAAAGGTAAAATGAAACTCTTGACTACTGTATCCGCAATTGTTGCCGTGAACAGCTTATTGGTAGCTTGTTCCTCCTCGAAGCCAGCAGCAGACAACAAGAGTGCCACGCCAATACCTTCTACCGTACCATCAGCATCTGCAGCACCTTCTGCCGCTACAACGTATCCAATGAAGACGACAACGACCGTAACGTTTTGGCAAGAAATTACGGGTAACCTGGTCGGGGTGAAATCCTCGCAGGCGGACGTACCTTTCTATCAGAACTGGTCCAAGGTGACGGGCGTACCGGTCAAGTATATTACCGCGCCTCCGAATCAAGGAAAAGAAACGCTGAACGTGATGCTGGCTTCCGGCGACCTTCCGGACATGATCGACTATAACTTCATAACCTTTCCGGGCGGACCGGAAAAAGCGATCAAAGACGGCTATATCCTGAGGCTAAATGATGTCATCGACAAATATGCGCCGAATCTGAAGAAATACCTTAAAGATAATCCCGAGATCGACAAGATGGTCAAAACCGATAATGGCAGCTACTACTCATTCCCGTTCATTCGCGGAGACGATTCCCTGAAGGTATTCCAGGGCCCAATTATTCGGAAGGACTGGTTGGATGAACTGGGTCTGCAGGTGCCGACGACCATGGACGAGTGGTACACGGTGCTTAAAACCTTCAAGGAGAAGAAAGGCGCTACCGCACCTCTGTCCCTCGTAGGTCTGCCGAGACCATTCAATGAATCCGGCAACGGCGCGTTCGTAGGCGCCTATGGCGTCACTAGGGAATACTATCTGGATGGCGGTACGATTAAGTTCGGGCCTATGCAGCCAGGGTTCAAGGAATACTTGGCCACCTTCCGCAAATGGTATTCCGAAGGGCTGATCGACAAAAACTTGGCTACAGCCGATACGAAGGTACTGGACGCTAACTTCGTGTCCGGCGCCACCGGCGCAACTGTAGGTAATGCGGGCGGCGGGATCGGTCGCTGGCAGCCCCTGATTGAAGCGAAGGATCCGAAAGCCGTATTAGTCGCCGCTCCGTATCCGGTGCTGAAGAAAGGCGATATAGCGAAGTTCGGCCAAAAAGACCATGCCTTCTCACCAGGCGGAATGGTCGCTATCACAGCGAAGTCGAAGAACGTAGAGCTGGCAGCCAAGATGCTGGACTTTGGCTATAGCACGGAAGGCGGCCTGTTCTTCAACTTCGGTACCGAAGGCGTCAGCTACAAGATGGAGAACGGCTATCCGAAATATAGCGATCTGCTGATGAAGAATCCGGATAAGCTGGTTCCGGCTCAAGCTATGGCGCTCCACATCCGCGGCAACAGCGGCGGTCCGTTCGTTCAAGACAAACGCTACATCGAGCAGTACTTGGCCCTTCCTTCACAGCGCGATGCGGTAGCCACTTGGCAGAAGACAGATGTAGCCAAGACGCAGTTGCCTCCGATCACGCCAACACCTGAAGAGAGCACAGAGTACGCCAAGATCATGACCGACATCGACACACTCGTGGATGAAATGACGCTTAAGATCATCTTGGGTACAGAACCCGTCGATTCGTTCGAGAAATACGTGGACAAAATGAAATCGCTCAAGATCGACCGTGCGCTCGAAATCAAGAAAGCCGCTTTGGACCGCTACAACAAACGCTAATCATCCGGGGGGAGGACGTTCATTCCGTCCTCCCTTATTATGATGAGGAGGGATGACATGAGAGAACCCATTACAATCACAAGCACGGCGGCCCCCAAAGTGCGCAGCAACAAATTTTCCGCCAGGCTTCTGCGAGACCTGGTCTTGAATAAATATTTATACGTTATGATGCTTCCCGTTATTGCTTATTATGTCATCTTTCATTACGCACCGATGTATGGGGTTGTCATTGCCTTCAAGGAGTATACCCCGATCAAGGGCGTTTTCGGCAGTGAATGGGTAGGCCTGGCTAATTTCAAGGACTTTTTCGAGTCCTATTACTTCTGGCGTATTCTTAAGAACACGCTAATCATCAGCTTGCTCACATTGATCTTCGAATTCCCGGCGCCCATCATCCTAGCCCTGCTCATCAATGAGGTGCGCAATCGCGTATTCAAGAAAGCCGTACAAACGATAACCTATATGCCATTCTTCATCTCACTTGTCGTCATCGCCGGGATGATCAAGACGTTCACGAATGCCGACGGCGTATTGAATGACTTCTTCGCCTTCTTCGGCTATGACGGTCTACCGATGTTGCAGAAGCCCGAATTGTTCCGTCCTATCTATGTGTTATCCGAAATTTGGCAAAAAATCGGCTGGGAGTCGATTATCTATATCGCCGCACTCATGGCTATCGACCTGGAGCAGTACGAAGCGGCCCGCATCGACGGCGCAAGCCGGTGGAAGCAGATCTGGTACATTACGCTCCCTGGCATTATGCCGACGATCACGATCATGTTCATCCTGCGGATGGGCAATATGCTGAATGTCGGGTTCGAGAAGATCATCCTGCTCTACAACTCCTCCATCTACGATACGGCGGACGTCATCTCCTCGTTCGTGTACCGCAAGGGATTACTAGAGTTCGGCTGGAGCTACAGCACCGCAGTCGGCGTATTTAATTCCATTTTTAATCTGATCTTGCTGATCAGCGCGAACTACATTAGCCGCAAGGTGAATGAGAATAGCTTGTGGTAGAACTCGGCAGGGTACGAAGAGAGGAAGTGTTCCTATGAAGATGCAAATGAGCTTCGGAGAGCGAGTATTCGATACGGTGATTCACATCCTGTTAGCGATTCTTGTTATCGTTACACTCTATCCGCTGATGTACGTGACCTTTGCTTCCGTCAGCGATGCCGGGCAATTGGTGACCCACAAGGGCTTTCTGTACAAATCTCTGGGCTTCAGCCTGGATGCGTATAAAGCCGTGTTCAAGAACCCCGGCATTATGATAGGGTACCGCAACACCTTGTTCATCCTATTCTTCGGCGTGATCGTCAATTTGATGATGACCGCGTTGGGTGCATACGTATTGTCCCGGAAAAACGTCATGCTGAATAAGTTGTTCATCTTCCTGATCGTGTTCACGATGTTCTTCAACGGTGGGCTCATTCCCTTCTACCTCGTCGTGAAGGGCGTAGGGCTAATCGACTCGCTCTGGTCGACCATCCTACCGTTCGCAATTGGTACATTCAACCTGATCATTATGCGGACCGCGTTCCAGGCCGTCCCGGACAGCCTGGAGGAATCGGCCAAGATCGACGGCGCGAATCACTTCACGATCTTGTTCAAGATCGTGATTCCGTTGTCGATGCCGGTCATCGCCGTCATGATCCTGTACTACGCCGTGGACAAGTGGAATGGTTGGTTTTACGCCTCCATCTTCCTGAAGGACAATAATCTGTACCCGCTGCAGCTCATCCTGCGTCAGATCCTGATCTCCAACTCGACGGATGGCATGGCGACCGACGCTTCTGCCGCCGATCGATTCCAGATCGGAGAGACGATCAAGTATGCGACGATCATGGTCGCCACCTTGCCCATTCTGTTCGTGTATCCGTTCGTGCAGAAGTATTTCGTAAAAGGTGTCATGGTTGGAGCATTGAAGGGCTGATGCTACGTCCAGAAAGTCCCCGGTATAGCTGGATATACGCTTTCGCCGAGGATTGCCAGCTGTAGTCCGTCTTGGCGATATTCCTGTGCAGCGCATTCCAGTGCTCGGGCTGCCGGTAGAACGAGACAGCGCGGCGGATCGTATGCAGCAAGTCATGCGCTGAATACGGCGCAAAGCTGAAGCCGATCCCTACACCCGTGTACTCGTTGTACGACTGCACCGTGTCCTTCAAGCCGCCAGTCTCACGTACGATCGGCACCGAGCGGTACCGCAGCGCGATCAACTGCCCGAGACCGCAGGGCTCGAAGCGCGACGGCATGAGGAACAGGTCGCTGCCTGCATAGATTCGTCGCGCCAAGCCGTCGTCGAACCCGATCGTCGCTGACACCTGCTGCGGATAGCGAGCCGCGAACGAGCGGAATAAGCTCTCGTACTGATCTTCACCTGTACCGAGCAGGGCGACCTGGAGGCCGTCCTTCAAGAGAGTCGGCAGCACCTCCTCGATCAGATCCAACCCCTTCTGCTGCACGAATCGGCTGACCATGCCGATAAGCGGCGTGTCCGGGCTTTCCTGCAGATTGAGCTCGCGCTGCAGGAAAGCTTTATTATGCTGTTTCTTGGCGAGCGAATCGCGGAACGGAACGGCGATATGGGCATCTCGCATCGGATCGAAAACATCTGTGTCGATGCCGTTCACGATGCCGATGAGATCGCCTTCACGCATACGAAGCACGCCCTCCAACTGCTCCCCGTATTCTGACGTGCGAATTTCCTGTGCGTACGTTTCGCTTACCGTTGTCAGCTTGTCCGCATACAGCAGCCCCGCCTTCATACAACTCGCCCCGCCGCTGAATTCAAGTCGCTCACTCGTAAACCATTCATCACCGAGACCGAGCAAATCCTTCATCGTCTCCCGTGAGAAGACACCCTGATATTTCAAGTTATGGATCGTGTACACGCTCGTCACCGCTCGTCCGACATCACCGCCGTATCCAAGCTTGAGTAACAATGGGATGAGGCCGGTTTGCCAATCGTGAGCGTGGACAAGTTGAGGGGCGAATCCTGAGCTGGCCAACATCGGCATAAGCTCTGCTACGGCTCGGCTGAAGAAGACGAACCGCTCCGCGTCATCTCCATACCCGTATAGACCGCTCCTCTTGAAGTAAAACTCGTTGTCCACGAAGTAATAGTGGATACCGTCCACCTCAAGCTGCTCCAGCCCGCAGTATTGCCTGCGCCAGCCGAGCTGGATCATGATGTAGCCGACATGCGTCATCTGGTTCCTGTAAGCTTCCGGGATGTCGCCATACTTGGGCATGATGACGCGCACGTCGACTCCATGGGTGCTGAGCGCCTTCGGCAGTGCTCCGATCACGTCAGCCAACCCGCCTGACTTGGCGAGCGGCACCGATTCCGATGCCGCGAACAAAATATTCATGGACACACTCCTTTTAAATTCGTGGCAAAGATTAAATGATTCGCTTCTTCGCAGCAATGAATGGAGCCGTCACATCGCCAAGCAGCTCGCGGCCCCGGCTAATAATCACGTCTTTATCGAGAATGGCATTCTCAATCGATACATATTCGCCGATCTCGCAGTTTTGCATAATGATGCAGTTTTTCACAGAAGCGCCTTTATGCACCTTCACTCCCCGAAACAAGATGCTGTTCTCCACTGTGCCTGTGAGTTGGCAGCCGTTAGCGATTAACGCATTGCCTACGTTCGACGATCGTAAATACTTGGTCGGGGGTTCATCCTTGATCTTCGTGTAGATGAGCCCAGGGGAGAAGAACAGCTCGCGGTACACATTCGGATCGAGCATATTCATGCTGTGCTGGTAGTAGCTCATGATCGTGTTCACGATGCCCAGATACCCCTCGTACTTGTATCCATGAATACGCAGCCGATCCACATTGCGCATGATGGCGTTGCGGACGAAATGATCGTACCCTTCGGCAAGCGAGATTTGCACAAGATCAAGCAGCAAATCTTTGCGCAGCACGAACACTTCCATCGACACGTTGTTCGTATCCAGCCGTCCGAGGTGGTCCTGCATGGCAATGACCCGCCCCTCGTCATTCATCTTCAGTCTGCGGCAGCGAGCATGCTTCTGCTCCACCGTGTCCTTGTACATCACCGTCACATCAGCACCGGTCTCCTTGTGGGCTTCCACCACTTTGACGAAGTCAATATTGCATAACATGTGGCTGCGAGCGATCACGACGTATTCATCCGGACTGCGATAGAAGTAATCCCGATGACGGTGGAAGTGGTACAAGTCACCCTTAAGCATATCCTGCATCTCATCTACGGCGGGAGGGAGCATGAATAGACCGTTCCGCTTGCGATCCAGATCCCACTCTTTACCGGAGCCGAGGTGATCCATGAGCGAACGATACTTCGTGTGGGCGAATACAGCCACGTTCGAGATGCCTGAATTAACCATACTGGATAAGATAAAGTCAATTAATCGATACCGCCCGCCAAAAGGGACAGAAGCCACGCAGCGGCCATACGTCAGCTCTTCCATTTCCTCGTACTCGTTCACCAAATTGATGACACCCATGACACCCTTCATACGCTCGCCCCCTGTTCTCCGCTCACGGTTTCAAAGCTGCCTACAAGCGTAATCTCATCGTTACCCTCAGCACCGATCACACTGCCGTCTCCGATAACACACCCTTCGCCGATAATCGCTTTGTGAATGACAGCCCCACGCCCGATCTTGACATTCGGCATGATGACCGAATCCGTAATTCGGCTGCCTACACCTACGTGCACGCCATAGAAGAGAACCGATCGGTCTACCTCGCCGAAGACGACGCAGCCTTCGTTAATGAGCGAAGTCTGAACCTTCGCCGTAGAGGCAATATAGTGAGGCGGCTGATTCGGATTCACCGAGTATATACGCCATGCGCGGTCGTTCAGATTGAGTCGGGGTTTCACCTCCAGCAAGTCCATGCTCGCTTCCCACAAGCTGTCAATGGTCCCAACATCTTTCCAGTACCCTTCGAACGGATAGGCGTACATGTCTTGCCCCGCATCCAGCATCGCAGGGATCAGGTCCTTGCCGAAGTCATTAGACGATCCATGCTTCGCTTCATCCTGGGTCAAATACCGCTTAAGCACCGGCCAGCTGAACATGTACACACCCATCGAGGCCAAGTTGCTCTTGGGCTGTTTCGGCTTCTCCGCGAATTCCGTAATGCGGCTGTCGGGGTCCGTACTCATGATGCCGAATCGGCTAGCTTCTTCCCACTTGACTTCAATGACGGCAATGGTAGCATCAGCCCCCTTGTCCTTATGGAACGTGAGCAGCTTGTCATAATCCATCTTGTAAATGTGATCTCCGGATATAATAAGGACATATTCTGGGTCGTACTGCTCGATGAAACCGATATTCTGATAGATCGCATTGGCGGTACCCTTGTACCAGTCTCCGCCGCGCTGTTTGACATAAGGAGGGAGCACCGTTACACCGCCGGACTTGCGATCCAGATCCCACGGGCTGCCGATGCCGAGATGCGAATGTAGGACAAGCGGCTGATATTGCGTCAGAACGCCAACCGTATCAATGCCGGAATTCGTACAGTTGCTGAGCGTAAAATCAATAATTCTGTATTTCCCGCCGAAATGAACAGCAGGCTTCGCCAAATCACGAGTCAACGCCCCCAGTCTTCTTCCTTCTCCGCCTGCTAATAGCATAGCGACACATTCTTTTCGCTGCATAAGAGCCCCTCCTTAGGAATTACGATTGGGTGGAAAAGATAACACAAGCCAGCCCCGGCAACGCAAATTCCATGCTGGCTGAACAGCGATGCCAAGGGATAGCTTCTGCATGAATGGCACTTGCACCTACCCTGACATGCTCCTCGTCACGGCATTCCGAATCCGTGGAGAACAGCTGCTCATATGCCGTCAGTAGCGGCACACCGATCCGGTATCGCTCATAGGCTTGCGCTGAGAAATTACACACCACAACGAGTGGTTTGGAACGATCCCTCCCGTATCGGACGAACGACACCACGCTCTGCTGGGCATTGTCCGGATCGATCCAGGCGAAGCCTTCAGGCTCACAATCCAGCTCCCAGAGTGCTGGGTGACTCGTGTACAACAGATTCAGCTGCCGGCTGAATTGGTGAAAGCCTCGGTGGGATTCATAGTCCAGCAGCAGCCAATCGAGCTGATCCGCATCTTTCCACTCGGCGAATTGCGCCAGCTCGGCGCCCATGAACAGCAGTTTTTTCCCCGGATGTGTGATCCAGTAAGCTAGGAATAGACGCAAGTTCGCGAATTTGTCCAAGTACTCCCCAGGCATCTTGTTCAGGAGCGACAGCTTGCCATGCACAACCTCGTCATGCGACAACGGTAGTACGAAATGCTCGCTGTACGCATACATCATAGAGAAGGTGAGCAAGTTGTGATAGTGACGTCTCTGCTCAGGCGGATGCTGCATGTAGCGAAGCATATCGTTCATCCAGCCCATGTTCCATTTGTAACCGAAGCCGAGCCCGCCTTCACTAATCGGCGCACAGACGAGTGGATAGTTGGAGGAATCTTCAGCCATCATAAGCGTACCTGGATAACGGTGGAATAAGGTCTCGTTGAGCTTCTTGAGAAACTGCACCGCCGGCTTGTGCTCGCTCCCCCCATTCTCATTGTATGTCCACATCGACTCCGGCTTGTCAAAATTCTGATCGAGCATACTGGCCACCGCATCCACGCGCAGCCCATCGATATGAAAGACATCGAGCCAGAACACAGCGTTGGAGATCAGGAAGCTCTGTACCTCGGTTTTGGCAAAATCGAACGCCAGCGTCCCCCACAGCGGCTTCTCCGCCAACCGGGAATCGGCAGGCTCGAAGAGTGGGGAGCCATCGAATAAGCGCAGTCCATGAGCATCTTTGCAAAAGTGCCCCGGTACCCAATCAAGAATGACGCCAATCCCAACAGCATGGGCCCGGTCTACTAACTCCATTAACTGCTCGGGCGTTCCATAACGACTCGTGGCCGAGTAGTAGCCGGTCGTCTGATACCCCCATGAAGCGTCCAACGGATGTTCAGCGAGTGGCATCAGTTCCAAGTGAGTATAGCCCATGTCCTTTGCATAGCCGATCAATTGGTCAGCTAGCTCGCTATAGGAGTAAAATTGCTCACGTCCTCTGATCTTCCATGATCCCAAGTGCACCTCATAGATCAGCATCGGACGCTGTAAGGAGGAAGTTTGTGTGTAGGCTTGAGACTCCTGCTTCTGACGTTGCCATTCATCATCTGACCATGTGAACCGATCCAATCGCGTCACGATCGAAGCCGTATTCGGACGCAGCTCGCTGTAGAAGGCGAACGGATCCGATTTCAACAGCTTAGCGCCTTGAGCCGTCTCGATCTCGTACTTGTAGACGGCCCCTTCACCAAGTCCTGGTACAAACGCGATCCATACGCCGGTCTCGTCAATTGGATGCATGGCATATGTTCCGCTACTGGTGTTGCTGTCCCAAGCGTTGAAATCGCCTACGATCCGAACTGCGACAGCATGAGGCGCCCAAACGACGAAGCGAACACCCTCGACTCCATTCCAGATCCCATGATGAGAGCCGAATATCCGGTAACTTTCGAACAACTCGCCTGTATTGAATAAAAAGAGGTCTTTAATGTCAACTAAGTTCACATTCACATACATTCCACCAGACTTTTGGCAATATTGTTCGGATTTTAATCATATTTTATCACAAAAAACCATCGTTGCGTAAGGTTATTTCACATTTACAAGAATATTATTTTTTGAATATTTGCATTTTTTATTGACGATCGATAGGTCTATTCGCATAATAGAGTTCATAGAGGAGGGGTTTAGCATGCTGTCTGAGAGCTATCGCGTACTCGATCGGTTGCGATTGCCAGGTGATGTATACTTGGCAAGTCCGTCACAGGACTACCGATTCGTCTGGATTCGGGATTGCGTCTACATGTCGCTTCCGTATCTGAATAAATCCAATGATCTTTACGAGCGGACATACTACAGGCTGTTCGACTTGTTCCTGGAATACGAGTGGAAGATCGATATATTGTGCACGCATAAGCCTACTTGGGAATGGGAGTATATCCACGCCCGATACACCCCGGATTTGCACGAGATTCATACGCAAAATTGGGGGCATGTGCAGCATGACATGATCGGTGCCTTTTTGTTCGGCGTAGGGACCGGGATCAAGTACGGCAAGCCGATGTTTCGTACAGATCGCGACCACCTCATCGTGCAGAAATTGGTGCATTATCTGGACAACGTCCAGTTCTGGTGCGATCCGGATAACGGCATGTGGGAGGAAGACCGGGAAGTACATGCCTCCTCGGTCGGCGCATGCGTTGCCGGACTGAGAGCGTTGGCGAACGTCGTCAATGTGCCGGAGAAGCTGTTGACGCTTGGTCTGGATTCGCTATTCGGGCTATTCCCGCGCGAGAGCGTAACGAAGCGGGTCGACCTCTCCCTCTTGAGCCTGATCTATCCGTATCGGCTGTTCACTGGCTTGCTGGGCGAGATGATCGTCGAGAACGTCGAACGGCATTTGCTCCGGGAGCGTGGTGTCATCCGTTATGAAGGCGACAGCTACTACAGCACGAAGGAAGCGAACGCCGGGCGCGGGGAAGCACGGGAATTCTACCATGGCACGGAAGCAGAATGGACGTTCGGACTACCATGGCTAGCCCTATGCCAGCTGGAGCTCGGATATCCCGAGAAAGCGCGTAAGCTCGTTGCGAGAACCGAGGCGATCATGCCTGAGCCTGGCGTACTGCCTGAGCTATTCTACAGCAGGACCGCGAAGCCGAACACGAATACGCCGCTCGGTTGGAGCTCCGCTATGTATATCTTGGCGAAGGAAGCTCTGGGCTGAGTATCATGAAGCTCTTGTTGGAAACCGTCCGGAAGAATCACGGACTGTCCATATGTCTACGAACTTCGTCTAGTGCGCGGAAAGGTACGGAGATGAGCGCCGACAGAAAGTTTCGCCAACCGTACAATCCGAACACACGTTGCCAAGAAGTTAGACGGGTTTTCCGTCTAATCCGGGCCCAAGTCACTCCTCTCTGCAAGGAATTAGACGGGTTTTCCGTCTAATTCGGGCCTAAGTCACTCCTCTGCACGGAGTTACGGGTTTTCCGTCTAACTCGGGCCCAAGTCACTCTTCTGCAAGGAATTAGACGGGTTTTCCGTCTAATTCGGGCCCAAGTCACTCCTCTGCAAGGAATTAGACGGATTTTCCGTCTAATTCGGGCCCAAGTCACTCCTCTGCAAAGAGTTAGACGGGTTTTCTGTTCGTCAAAAAAGGCCGCTCCTCAGGATATGCCTGTAGAGCGGCCCTTTATTACTAATGGGACGAAATACTTGTACGAGGTCTAGTGTGAGGTCTGGAAACATACCGACCGCTAGGCGAGATTCCTTGTCGTATGTTTCCCCATCGTTTTATCGATCACTATCGTCGCGTATATAAGTCATCACGATTCTCTCATGTGGACATACAAGCCAATATTCACCGACACCGCTTGTTCATATTGAATTCCAAGCTCATGCTCACTCGCCACTTTCAAGTCGCCCTCTTCCAAGCCCTACCTAGTCACCATCCACTACCTCATAGAGGTCAGCATTCGGTAGAAAGGGAGTCAACTCTCCACTGGTGAGCAGAATCAGCTGGTGCAGCGCCCGAGTACACACGGTATAGAATAGTCGGCGCTCCCGCTCCTGCGAGTAACTCTTCTCGCTGGCATCATACACGACAACCCCATCGAACTCCAAGCCCTTGGCCAGGTAGGAGGGGATGACAACAATTCCCCGTTTGAACGTCTGCGTATACTTCGTGATCAGTTCCAGTTGAACTTCCGTTGATTCCTCTTCCTCCTGCACTACCTCTGATGCCGTTGCTCCAGAAGCCGATTCTGCGATCGCTGTCGCCGCACCCAACTCCAGTCCCGATGATTTTGTCGCTTGCCGCGAGCCTTCAGGCTTGAGCTTCAGCTCCAATCCCGGCTCCAGCTCCAGCGCCTGTAGGTTGTCGTACTCGCCAGCGACACCTTCCACCGTACCGTCCGCGCGCATCGCTTGCCGGATCTGCTCGTACGCCTCCGCAGACTCGACCGCCGTCTTGCAGATGACGGCGATCGAGTTCGCGCCCTTCGCCTGCAGCCGGCGAATCGCCCTCACCGTCGCGGCGGGAAGCCCGCTCCGCGCTGGCACGCGCACTACAACCGGCCGCTCACCGCTGCGGCTGAAGGGCTCGATGTCCGTCCGGTTCACGACGGACGTAGACAGGTCGACGATCTCCCGCGTCGACCGGTAGCTCTTGGTCAACTCGATCACGAGCGTCGAGTCGGCCGGGAACATCGTCTCCAGCTCGCGGAGGCTGTTGCCGCTGGCGAACGTGTGTGCCAGGATCGCCTGCTGGAAGTCGCCCAGCAGCGTCATGCCGCCGCGCGGATAAATCTTGCGAATCATATGAAGCTGGAAGGGCGAATAATCCTGGGCCTCATCGATCATCAGATGCCGAACCGAGTGATGCTGCTCTACGCCAACGAATGCTTGCCGCAAGTACATGAGCGGAATCGCATCCTCATAAGGCGTTACATCCCGTTGCAATCCATCCAATGTCTGCTGCACAATGGCTTGCCGCTCAGCAGCCTCCGAGTCAGCAGCGCCCAAGCCTCCAGCGTTCGGCGAAGCGTCCACCATGGATACGTACCATTGACGGTATAGCTCATGGAAATCAATATACGCCAATGCCTCAGCTTCGGCCCGCATCTTCTTGAAATGCGCACCAACCTTCTTCTTCGCCATCTCCAGCAGTTCCTCATCCGTTCCTATATAGTGCGGCTGCTTGAGCAGATTCCGATAGACGATCGGAATGTAGGCTTTGTGCTTCGCCTTGAGCTCGACCTCCATCCAAATCTTGATGTTCTCTACACGCTTACGCACCGACAATCCGGCATACTCCTCGTACCAGAGCTGGTTCAGCTGTTCGACCGAGATCACCGTCTGATTACGGAATCCGATCGACTTGAATTGCATCCCCTTCGTCTCCAAGGAATGAATATAGGAATCCAGAAGCTCAACGAACTCGAGCGTTGCTTTCCAATGAATAGCCTTGATCCGAACGGCCGTAGTTATGCTGTACTCATCAGTTGCAAGCAGCGTCTCTAACTGCGTGAACGGATCTTCCGCGGCAATGCCTTTCCCCAGTGCTTCCTCTAGCAGCTGTTGAAACGTCATTTGCCGCAAATTCTCCTCGCCCAACTCAGGCAATACATTCGATACATAATCGCCGAATAGCCCGTTCGGAGACAACAGCAATATATCGTTCGCCTGCCAAGTGTCCCGATGCTTATAGAGCATGTAGGCAGCACGCTGCATAGCAGCAGACGTCTTCCCGCTGCCGGCGGAGCCCTGCACAATAACCGTCCGATGCCGGGTCTCGCGAATAATCTGGTTCTGCTCCCGTTGAATGGTCGTCACGATGCTCTTCATCTTATCGTCCGCATTTTGCCCAAGCAGATGCTGAAGAAGACTGTCCGCAATGTGCAAGCCCGTATCGAACATATGCTGCATCTGACCGCGCTGAATCAAATACTGGCGCTTGAGCTCGATAGTGCCTTTCATCGGACCGTCAGGTGTTTCATACTCCGCATCGCCCAACTGATAATCGTAGAACATGGACGAGATCGGAGCACGCCAATCGTAGATGAGCACGTTCTCTTCATTCTCATCCAGAACAGCAGCCTTACCGATATAGATCGGCTCAGCATGACCGGCCCCCTGCTCCCGGAAATCAATCCGTCCGAAATACGGGGTGTCAAGCAGCAGCAGCAGCTTGCGCCGGGCTGCAAAAGCATGCGAGTAAACAAGCTCCTGTCGATCCAACTCCCTGGAGTGATGCTCGAAATCGATGGTCGACTCCACCAGATCGAGCGGATTGAAGGCCAGTTCCCCGAAATGCTTACGAGCCTCCACAATATCGGTCTTGCGTTCGCCAAGCACACCCTCCCACACATCCAACTGCTTACGAATGAGTAGCAACGTATTGTTCAGTAGTTCAGTTTCTCTCTGCCAATCCAACGATTCCATCGAGTTGAACCTCCTTGCTTCAATCTTTTACAAGCACGCTTGACAATCCCTATGATATGTTATACAATTACTATAGGGATTCACTACACATAACGACGAAACTGTGATGCAACATTCCAATTGTAGCATATGCTTCTTTTGTTTTGCAACTTATTTATCCATTATCATATGGATTCTCACATCAGAAGGACCGACCGGATTACTCTCCAGGGTCGGTCCTTTTTTATATCATTCTCTACTTATCTCAAAGCCTCTTCTCCATACACAAGCTTTGCTCGCTATCCACATATTGCCCATATCGTTCGATTACGTGAAAACCAAATTTCTTGTACAACCCCACCGCTTCAAGCAAAAGTGCCCCTGTCTCAAGCCTTAGAACACTATATCCATCACTTTGGGCACGTTCCTCCAGGAAGCGTAAGATTGTCGACGCGATCCCCTGTTGCCTGAACGACGGGTCTACAAAAAACCGCTTCAACTCGACGGACACTGCATCAAGTGGACGTATCGCACCACAGCCTGCAGGCACTTCTCCCACATAAGCTACGGCGAACACCATATCCGCCGTCTCTTCCGTATTTTCCAGATCAACGCCGAATATATCTTCCGCCGAATACGTCTCAAGCAGCTCGCGATCGAGCTTGACGATCAGAGCTCCCAGTCTTGGATCGTCAGCGCTCACTACTTCCACCTTCACAGCAGCCATCTGGTCTTCACCCTCTCTCATTCGCAAGTCGTTCCATCCATAGGTGTGTCTCCAACACCTGATCCGCGCGAATCGTGCAAAGCTCCGGCGTGTCCAAGGTGTCCAAGAAGTGGTTCACTGCTCCGGTGAAGCCTCTTCGCACACCGATCGTGTCCCAGCTTCCGAACTTCCGGACTGTCTCGCCTCCTACCCGATCCCGCCATATGGCCGTCTCCAGATTCGTCACCTCAACCGACCTGCCGCTTCCGTGCAGCTCCAGCTTTTCCAGATCAGCTCCAGCTCGACGGTTCATGCTGAACAGGGAAGTCGCTCGGCCCTGACTCTTCCCACCCCCGCCGGCTAAGCTCCCGGAAGTGTGTAACAGCCGACCTTCCTCATCCCGCTCCAGCATACAGGCGAGCAGTTCGTGCGGCCCTACACCAAGCCATAGCAGCGTATCAATTACATGAATCAAGTCGTCGTAAAGCGTCTCTTCCGCAGACAACCGCTGCTGCCTTATCCGATGCTTCTGAGCGATGCACAAGTCGAATCCACCGGCTTGTTCCAGCCAAGCCTTCGCCTCCGTATACATCGGCGCGAATCGGCGATTGAAGCCGACCGCGAGCAGCACCTTCTGCTCGGCTGCCGCTGCAGCCATTCGCTTGCATGCTTCGATGTCATAGGCTAGCGGCTTGTCCACATAGACGGCAACACCTCTTGCCAGGCATGCCATCACAATCGACTCATGCGTCTCCGTCGGGCTGTGAACGAATACCGCATCCAGCTGACGATCTAGCAGCTCGGCCAAGTCGGTATACCGCCCGGCAATTCGGTACTGATCTCCGACAGCATCGACCGATTCCTTCCTTCGGCTCATAATGCCCTCAATCATGACACCGTCATGGTGTCCCAGCACCGGCAAGTACGCTTTATTCGCTATGTCCCCAAGACCTACAATCGCTATTTTCTTTTTCCCCGTCAATATTCCTCATTCCACCCTTCTACCTGATCAGACATATCTCCTAATGCACGCCCAGAGGTTGTTCCTTAAGCGCCGATCTCCCGAGCAGTACCGCGATCAACACGAGAACGACGCCCACACTGACTGATATGCCATATGTCTGCACCCACAACGGGAACGAAGCCAGTCCCTTGTACAACAAGCCGCCAATAACAGGACCGATGAACCCAGTCAATCCTGTCAAGCCATAGAACACGGCGGTGAACATCGGCCGCTCGCTCTTGGGGGTATCGCTGATAATGAAATTGAACATGAGTTGATTGAAGCCTCCTACACCAATCCCCAGCACCATATGGATCAGGAAGAGAACCGGAATAACGGGCAGGAAGGCTGTGAACCCCCACATGAGACTCGACATCGCCACAATTGGCAGCGTCCAGAATAGCAGAAGACGTGTGGAATGTCGCATATTCAGAGTACCCCAGACGTAATAACTGAGCATCATTGCTACATTCTGAGTCATCGTAATGATCGAGATCCAGGAGTAGCTTACTTTCAACAATTCGAGCATAACATAGTTATAGAATGGAATAGATAACCCTTGTATGAGCAGCCACAGCGCGATAAACAACGCAGCGATAAGGAATGGCTTGTGCAGGAAAGGCTGAATGATCATCTTCCGGACGTTATGCTCCTGAGACGGAACGAACGGCATATTCGGATAGCGACTGAAGGCCAGAACATTCAACACCGCACATACGGCGCAGATGATATACAAGATATGAAAGCCGTGAGGCTCAGAGGTCCGGTCCAATATTTGCCCCCCGATGACGAGAACGATACACCCAAACGCCCAGATGAACGTATTGCGAAACCCGAAGTAGCGCCCCCTTACTTGGGCCGGTACCATGTCCGCCATTAACGAAGTGAAGAATACGACCCCCATAGCATTTCCAGTGAACGCGAGCATCGTGACGAGAATGTACATTTTCACCCACCACTCATACGGGAACAAAAACGGAATAAGCCCGGTGGATACCCAGATGATGCGGTGCAGGCCGGCAAAGATCAACAACCCCAGCTTCCGGTTCTGAAACTTCTGAATGAGGAAAGCACCGAATATTTGCAACACATTGGACAAACTAGGAATCGCCAATACGATACCAATCTGTGTCGAACTCGCTCCGAGATACAGCAAGTACCCGGTTAGGAACGGACCTCCGACGAGCAGCAAAATGACGATGGCCGGAAATCCTTCGATGGTCGCTGCTACCATGCCTGGACGGAATATGGATTGACTCTTGTGTCTGACTCGCATGATCGCTCGATGCATGATGACTGATTCTCCCTTGTTACACAGGATTGTGACATTTTTCTACATCTTCAAACGAATCGCGCGGTATGGTATGATACTAATAGTGTAATTTTTTTCAGGAGGCATAGTTCATGAAAGCTAACAAGCTATTACTCGCTATAGGACTCATCTTATTCCTTGCCCTATTCGGCGCCAGCATCTGGAAGCAATCCCCCGTTCTGCTATATGTAGCAAGCGCAATCCCGATATTCATCGTTCCATTCCTGCCCGACATTCGTTCTTCCCAGAAACTTCATCCTAGCAAACAATCGGTCCAAATCGTCAAGTTGGCCGACACCGCTGGAGAAGAAGCAGAATGGCTAGTCGTATCTTTTAATCCCGGCACCGTTTATTGGAACAAGAAGTGGTTGGTGATCCCAACCCAAGGTATGAGTCGTGTAGACGAAATTTATACCGATGATTATACCGCATCTCTTACGGTATTAAAATATGATTTGCGTACCAAGAAGAACCGTTCCGGTCATATATCCATATACTTGCCGAATCTGATCGAGCGCACAGCCAACTTAAGATACACGGTTGATGAAGTGAACCGACTCGTGATTCGCATGGACGATCTTGACGATCTCATGCCACTCCCCACTGTCGCCCCAGTTGCGGCCCACTCGGTGCTGAGCTCAACCCCGCATAGTGGAGCCTAATCTTGCATCACACAAACACAACAAACGGCTGCAGCCTGCAAGAAGGCTCAGCCGTTCTTTATTATTACTGATAATAGCCCACTGCCTCTTGAATAACCCTCTGCATCGGGAGATGATACGGGCACATCTGTTGGCACAAAGGCTGTTCCTTACACGGCTCGTAGTCGGCACAGGACATAATCTTGTCCTTGTGCTTCTGATAAAATCCGTTTCCCTTGGGCAACAATCCGAATGTTTCTCTAACTTGACTGGATATCATCACATCTGGAATCGGGATGCCCAGCGGACAAGAGCAATAATTGCAACGTCTGCAGTTATGTGTGCCCAACTGATCAGCCAGCCGCTCCAGCTCCTCACGCTCGTCTGCCTCCACCTCAAGATCCATGGCGGCAATATTCATCCGTACTTCCTCCACGCTAACCATACCCGATATAATCACATGCACGTCTTGACTGTACGGATAGCGAATCGCCTTGTCCACAGGTTGAATGAATCCACCCGACAGCGGCTTCATTGCCACCTTGCCCATGTTCAGTTCCGTCATCTTCGGAATCAAATCCCGGTTCGCGAACGGCTGTGCCAAGTTCAAGTGAAACAAGACTTGATCGAACTGCCCGGATGCGATCCACTTGGTCAGCAGCTCCGGACGGTGTCCGCTAATGCCGATGTGCCGCACCTTACTGGCTTCTTTCGCTTCAAGAGCTGCCAAGTATGCCCCATCCGGCTCCATCGCCTGCTTGTATTCGTTCACATAGTTCACATAGTGGATTTGCAAGAGATCGACATAGTCGGTCTTCAACCGCGACAGACTGCGATCGATCTCTTCCTTGGCCGAGGCATAGTCCCGCTTCCCCGTCTTAGTCGCCAGGAAATACTCGCTCCTGCGATGAGAAATCGTTTCCCCTATGATCTCTTCACTGTTCCGGTAGGCAGCTGCCGTATCGATGTAATTAATACCATGATCCAGCGCATAATTCAATGCGTCTCCCGCTTGTTCCAAGGGAACCCCTGGCAAGTTCATCGCTCCGAAACCAAGGGAAGAGACCTTGTACCCTATTTTGCCGAATTCCCTATACCGCATGCCACAGTTCACCTTCCCCATCTCTCATCTCACTATTGTAGCATAGCTCTCAGCAGGAAGGCAGCGTAATATGAAACGATGTCCCTTCTCCAATCGTACTGTCGACCCTAATCGCGCCTCCATGATTTCTGATAATCCGGTAGCAAACCGATAATCCTAATCCTGTACCTTCCTGCTTGGTCGTAAAAAAAGGATCGAACAGCCGAGTTAGTGTATTATGATCCATTCCGGTTCCATTATCCTGCAGATGAATCCATACCTTGCCCCCCTGTTGACCGGCAGAGATGCGGATAAGTCCTTTGCGATTCGTATTCGCCCGATTGACAGCGTCCAACGAGTTCTTGACTAGGTTGAGCAGCACTTGCTTAATTTGTTTCACATCCACGCATATCGTTAATAAGGGATCAATCGGTTCTAGCTCGATATCACATCCCCGGAGCAGCGCTTCACTTTCGAACAACAGTCGGATTTCTTTCAACATATCGCTTATGTGAATCTCCTGCTTGTCCGGCGTGGACGGCTTGGATGAGTTCAGGAACTCATAGATGATTTCATTGGCCCGGTCGATCTCGTCCAGAATAATCTTGGCATACTCTTCCTTGCCCAGTTGCTTCAAATGCGGCCGAAGCAGCTGCATGAAGCCTCGTATGGATGTAAGGGGATTGCGAACCTCATGGGCGATCGAAGCTGCAATCTTACCGAGCAACGCCAGCTTGTCATTCTGATAGGCGGATTGCTCGATCCGCTTGAATTCCGTAATATCTTTGACGCTGATCAGAATGTCACCATCCATATCTTCTCCGTAAGTGGCCGTTACGAGATAGTGGTGCCCTGACTCATCGATCACCTCTTGGTATCTCAAGCGATATACATACATTTCACGAAACAACTTGTAGATCAATTTGCGAAAAGAACGGGATAGCGTCCGATGCCTAATCAGACCGGGAAGATCACAGCCCAGCAGCGATCTCCGGGGCACACTCAGGAACTTCGCCATCTGCACGTTCACGAACGATACAACCCCTTCACAATCGAACAGAACGATGCCGCAATCCAGATGTTGCAGCACATCTTCATATTTATTGGAAGGAGGCTGGGCCGTAGCACCCGCTTTCATGACTTCTATCAAGAACAACAAAGATTGCTTATAGTAATGCAGCGCTTCCTCTGGGTCGACCTCCGTTGACAACATATGCAGGCTGCGCTCATGTAGCTTAATAATATCTTCAGGTCTAGTTTCGGTAAGAACGGTGCTCATTAGAGAGGTAGGATTAAACGAACCATGGGTGCCTGTCTGGACATATTGCTTCAAAGCGAGTATGTACTGTTTCCTCTTATCGTACATTCCCTGCACCTTCTCCGTATTAAATTCGCACAAATACAACAGTATCATAGACGTTACCAGACGATTCCGTCAATCGCGAATAACCCTGAACTTTGTCGAATAAGAAACCCCACAAAGTGACGTGGGTCTTCGGAGCTTATTCCGATTACTTTGCGGGGACCCCGGGATTTATAAATTCTTATCTGTAGAAAAAGACCTTTCCTATAGGAGGAAAGGCCCACTTGAACAATGTCACAAACAAGGCAGGCCATCTGCTGAATTCAATCGAGACATCTACTTGTCAGCCGATTAATCCCCTCGGTTCCTGTCATCATCACGTTTCTTTTCGTCTTGACGACGCTTGTCGTCATCGCGCTTTTGATCATCCTGCTTCTTCTGCTCGTCTTGCTTTTTTTTCTGCTCTTCCAGCTTCTTGCGCTCTTCATCCTGCTTGCTTTTCTCGTCTTCTAGCTTCTTACGGTCGTCATCCTGCTTGCGCTTGTCATCTTCTTTCTTCTTATCGTCATCTTGTTTCTTCTTCTCGTCGGCTTTCTTCTTATCTTCTTCCTTCTTCCGCTCCTCGTCCTGTTTTTTTTTCTCTTCTTCCTGCTTCTTTCGCTCGACTTCCCGCCTACGGTCTTCCTCTTCCTTCGCTTTCATATCGCGATCTGCATTGGACGACCCGCCAGGTGCATAGGAGGTAGGAGTTGCCTTCTTCGGTGTAGGCGTAGGGCTAGCCGTTGGCTTATTGCTGGTCTTGGAATTGTCCTGCTTCTTATCCGGCGTTGGCGTCGCTTTGTTAGACCCATTCGACTTCTTATCGTCGTTCTTCTTATCGTCTTTGCCGTTCTTGGACTGCTGCTCATTCAGCTTCGCGTCCAGTTCGCCCTTCCGCTCTTCGTCCAGCAATCTCGATAACGTTTCTTTCTGTGGTACTTTCTTCGTGTCGATCAATTTGTCCAGACCTCCGCGATCTTGTGCAATCGAATGAATGGATTGAGTCTTGATCTCTTCGATTGTGACTGCACTACCGATGCTCTTGGCATTCAGATAGATGGCATATTTCCCTACCGAAACCCCTTCCGATTGGGCGGCTTGTCGAATATCAAGCGGAGCCACAAGTGAGGCTACGTGAATATCGGTCTGGTTCTGTGGATGCTTCTCCTGAATGTGCTTGTCGACGGACTTCTTCACGGACTCGCTGACCGCAGCATCGTCAATTTTGGCTTCTTCGTAAGCTTTGGTGCTGGTAATGATGATGTCCCCTTCGCCATTGTCCAACAATCCTTTGCGCTCCACCCGATTCATCAACTCGTTCGTCACGGAGCTCAGACTTTTGCCTTTGTAACTGAGCTGCTCGATCAATACGATACCGTCTTCGTTCAATCCCTTTACTTCCTGCACTTGCTCCTGCGAGTCGATACCCAGCTCTACGCTTGGATTAATGTCCAGCGTGACATAGGCAACGATAGGCTGAATGCCGCCCAGGCCCGGAGTAATTCCGTTGAACGCCACGACGCATAGGACGATGGCTGCAGCAACACTAGAGGAGAATGCAACAAAAGGACTTTTCCAACGAAACAGTGGGGTGGCAAATACAATCTCGTCGCCAACATCACAGACACGGCTGCTGCGCGGAATCTTCATAAACCGACCGTCTGGTGTTAATACGATGAGGTGCGCTTGTGTCATTTCCATGACGATTCCTTTGTTCAACTCGTTCACTCCTTTCCGGAATTAGAATCCGATATGCGCAAATAATCTTTGAGATACGGATAAGGCCCACTGTGTATAAGAGCGACAGCAATAAGAAACTTACGGTTTCTTTCTAATGTTTTACGTGAAACCTGTACTTGATCCAATAGTTCTTTGATAGGGAGCACCTTCTTGCTGAGCACAATTTGCATCAGCTTGTTGTCTTGTGCAAGCAACCCTGCGATCGTGAACAGCACCTCGCGGGAATCGCTATGCTTGGGAGACACATCTACAAGCTCTGAGAAGGAGATGCCGAATTCCTCCAAGCATCGGCTGAAGTCGATTATTTCGCTGCGGCGCTCCTCCCCAGTTTTGTTCTTCTCATATTGCTCAATCGCCTGGTGAATTTCCACCGGATTGACCGTGCTCTCTTCCTCGTCCTCGACTTCAAATGAACTATACGGAATTTGTTGGGAGAATCGTTGCTCCTTGCGCACATAGTCAATCAAGCGTCTGCGCATTACCGTCTCGGCAAAGCTTAGGAAGGAGCGGCCCGACTCGGGCGAGAATTGGTTGATCGCTTCGTTAAATGCACCTAGCGCGATGCTGAATTCGTCGTCACGTGAAGGGTCTATGTATCTTTTGCAGAATCGACTCGTCACTTTGGCAACAAATGGTTGATAATCGGTAATAAATTGATTGCGTAGCCTTAATTCACCCTCCTGAATGCATAGTACTTTATTTTCCGGTGTATCCGGAAGCTCAGAAGGATGGTGAGACTGGCGTTTTCCCAGGAATCTCTTGAATAATACCAGTAACAACCGTTCCACCTCACACTAAATACTTCGGGAAGGCGATGTTAGATATGGGGGTTGCCCGGACCCGATTCATGTATTATACCACAGCAGCCTATCGAACGTGACGCTTGTTCACCTACAAGGGTTATTCGTCCGATTGTACAAAAAAGCCGCTTAGAGTGGTTCCCCTACAGCATTTGACGCTCGTTTGCGACATATTGTTGCGAAACTGATTTTCTGCCAAATCTGTCCATACGTATTCTTCTGCTAGTAGGCTTCCCAAATCATCTCACCTGATATCGCCGCCAGTTAGTGCTTGCGTAAATTCCCACATGGCTTCGTACGTATCTACGCGAAAGACATGGAAGGCTTGGTAGCCTTGCAGAACGCGGGATTCGCGGATTTTTGCTCAACCGGGAAAAAGTGAATGTCGATACGTTGGAAACATCGGCGGCCAAGCTTGCCTCTATCATTGAGAGCATGAAACTATTCGTTCAAAACGAGCAGAAGGAAAACGTCGCCGCCATAAAAAGTTTAAACCAACAATTTCAACCGAATGTAAGCAAGGTAGTCGACCTGGTGCAGAAGGATCGACTGGAAGAAGCGATTCAGGTCAATAAGAGAGAAGTGAACGAATTAGGCCGGAATATACGCGTATTGGCGAATAAAATCGCTTCCGAGGAACAACAGGCGATGGAAGCCGTGAAGCAGGATGTTAACGACCGGGTGGACTTTATCACTCGTTCCATGCTTGGGATAAGCATGGCGACGATCGCTCTTTCGATCGCAATCGGATATTTCATTTCTCGTATGATTTCCAGACCGATCGTTACTTTGACGGGATTGGCGAAACGGATTGCCGCAGGAGACTTGACGGTTGAGGATATCGTTGTGAAAAGCCGGGATGAGACCGGTGAATTGGCTGCTTCCTTCCAATTGATGAAGCATAATTTGCAAAATCTGATCCGGCAAATCAACATCAGCTCTGAGCTGGTCGCTTCGTCTTCGGAGCAACTGCTAGTCGGTACAGAACAGGTAACGGAGGCAACCCATAAGGTGGCGGAAACGATTCAAGAGATGGCCGTCAATGCGACGACGGCCGCTCAGGTAGGAGAAAAGAGTGCCAGAGGCATGGAGGAAATGTCAAGCGGTTTTCAGCATATTGCCCAATCTGTCGCAATCGTATCGGAAACTTCCATCGATTTCGCGAAAGAAGCCCAGCAGGAATACAATTACCTATACGACAAATATTAAACGGATCATCCACGTTAACCGGGAAATCCATTCCGATCTTGACCATAAGAACGATCAATTAGAGCATTTGAGGTATATATACAAGCTGAAAAATATTTATCATACGCTCGATTCCGGGGAAGAGACGCAAAAGTCGTTTTATTTGATCGTCTTTCATCTGACGATGACGCCGCGATTTTATCAACATGCGGATACCATCACGATACAGGTCGAGCAGGACCAAATCCTGTCGCTCGTCTTTGACGAGGACAGCGATATCGAGCGTCTGGTCGGAACGCTGCATGAGCTGAAACAGGTATTCGATCAGGACAAAGAATATTGCTACCTGTGCATCGCCTTGCGTCCCGCATTGTGCACGCTTGCGGATTTTTCTCAGGCATACGAGGAAACGTCAGCGATGGTCGATAGGCGGAAGCCGAAGCGCGAGACACAAATTATCAGAATATCGCCGAACAAGTCAGCTACGTCAATGTCAATTCCTTCATTCGGATGTTCAAGAAGGTGACGGGCACGACGCCCGGAGAGTATAAGCGGCATCATCAGATGGGAAGATAGCGTTAATCTGATTTCGACAGCAAAATCAAAAGCTGACGTCCTGTCTTGGGACGTCAGCTTTTCGTTTACCGTGGCAAACGGCCTCCTGACGAACTGGCTTTTAGCCTCAATTGCGATTGTTTAATGGAATGACGGTACAGCCCGAAGTCCTACCGTCTTTTCTTTGTCACCTATTGTTCAAACTATAAACCTTTTGCTATAATAAATATTATATATAATATTTATTATATAATCCCTAAACGGGCCTGTACTGTTATCGATATTAAACATACGCGGAGGTAACTATGTTGTATCCCGGCTATGCAGAAAACAAAGATGTCGAACCGCTGAGTCTCCCCCATTTTCCAACCGTTCAGCAAACGGTGGTATGGCGCAATTGGGAGCTTGTTCCACTGGACAGATTGGCCAAGATTCTCAAAACGACGGAAGAAAATGTGCTTACGCTTGCGCGGGATATGGGTCTTCGCGTTCCTCCCCGAATCGACGAACAATGGCTGATCCGCGGGTATATTACGATCATACGCACCAACTGGCATATTCTGCCCTACAATCAGCTGCTGGAGCTGCTCGGTTGGAGTCCCGATATGCTTGCTTATGCGCTCAAAGAGGACGATTTTCTTTGGGTCAAATTGGGCAATTTAAAGCCTGCGGTCGAGCCGGTCGCTTACATACCGCTTACACGGGACGAGGAGCTTCGCACCCGGGAAATACGCGAGACGATCGATGCCCATTTTCCAAATAGCCGGGACGAAAGTCCGGTCAAGCCTTTTGATTTCTTGAATAACTTTACATGCAATAACAAATCCGCTGAGCCGTGGGCAGTTTCGGCAAATCCCAACGAAGTGCTGTTGAGCAATGAATGGACGATCGTCTATCCCGAAGGACGGGAAAGGGTCGAAAAATTTGCGCGCCGCTTTATTGCCGAACATGAAGCGGTATGGGGAATCCGGTTATCCGCTTCGCCCATTCTCGACTCCGGCGCCCAAGACGGTGCAAACACAGCCGTTCAACGCGGCATCGGCGAGGTCCCTCAGCGGATCCTCTCGCTTTCCATTAAGCCCGATTCCGCTTTATTGTCCGAAAGCCATCGTATCCGGGTGAGCGCAGAACGCATCGATATCCAGGCCGTCGACGAAGTCGGGCTACTAAGAGGTTTGAACTGGCTGCAAAAAAAGATGGAAGAGCGCAACGCGCCTTATCTTGAGTCTAAATCGACCGTGCGCAACACCCGCTTCGATCTGCGCTATGTGTATTCCTACTTCGCCGTATACGGAGATCCTCTTCTGGACCCCGACATCGACCCTTATCCGGAAGAGCTGCTGTCGCAGCTTTCCAAGCTGGGCATTAACGGCGTTTGGCTGCAGGCCTTACTTTATAAGCTGGTTCCTTTCGAACCCGCGCCGGAGTTATCCGTCGATTGGGAGAAGCGCATTGAAGGCTTAAAGAGACTCGTCGACCGCGCGGCGGACTACGGAATCGGCATCTACTTATACTATAACGAGCCGCGGGCGATGCCTTTGTCATTCTTCGAGAAAGTCCCGGACTGGAAGGGACATGCCGATGTAGAGGATGCATCGCTTTGCACTTCGCATCCGGAAGTTCAAGACTATCTCAGAACGGGCACGGCGCGGCTGTTCACGGAAGTTCCGAAGCTCGCCGGCCTCTTCACGATCACCATGTCAGAAAATTTGACGAATTGCTTTTCCCGGGCCGGCGGCGGAAAAACGAATTGTCCGCGCTGCGCAAGCCGATCGCCACATGAGGTCGCATCGGAGGTCAACCGGATCATTGCCGAAGCTACGCATAGCGTGGCGCCTAACGCCAGAATCTTATGCTGGACTTGGGGATGGACGCAATGGCTCGGATGGAGCCCCGAAACGATAGATGAAGCCATCGGTTTGCTGCCCGATCGCGTAAGCGTGATGAGCAACAGTGAGGAAGGCCTGATTACGAATATCGGCGGCGTCGAAGGGCATGTGGTCGACTACTCCATTTCGCAAGTGGGCCCCAGCGAGAAATCATTGCGCATTTGGAGCAAGGCAAGGCAAAGAGGTTTGTCCGCCGTAGCCAAGGTGCAGTTCAATATCACCTGGGAATGCGCATCCGTTCCTTACTTGCCTACTATGGATCTGCTGGAGCGGCATTTAAACAACCTGCAAGAGTCGGGCATAAGCGGACTGATGCTCAGCTGGACGCTCGGCGGCTACCCTTCCTTGAATTTGGAGTTCGCTTCCCAATATTACTGGGACACGGAACAATCGAGCGTCAAGGGGCCCGAACTTGTCGCCGGCAAAGTATTCGGCGCAGAAGCAGGCGCCGTCGTCAGGGAAGCTTGGAGCGCATTCAGCTGCGCATTCGGGCAGTTTCCTTTCCACATTAGCGTTGCCTACACCGCGCCGCAAAATATAGGGCCGGCCAATTTGCTGTACGACAAGCCGACAGGCTTTGCCGCCACCATGGTCGGCATTCCCTACGACGATCTGAAGAGCTGGCGATCAATCTATTCGGAGGAAATATTCGAGGAACAATTTCAAAAGGTTGCCGACGGCTGGAAACGGGGTATCGGCATTCTTCAGGAAGCGGAACCGCTCATCGACTGCTCGGACAGCAGGAAGAAGGCCGCATTCTTCGATTTGCTGCATGTGGCAAAGGCGGCTTACTGCCATTTTAAAACTTCGCATTTGCAAACGAAATTTGTAAGACTAAGGGATAAGCTGGATACCGCAGCAGACGAACCGCAATTCCAAGCCATCAAAGCTCAGCTTTACGTCATTATCGAAGAGGAGATCGAACTGGCCAAAGAGTTGTACGATATCGTCCGGAACGATTCCCGTATCGGCTTCGAGGCGAGCAATCACTACTTCTATACGACCCAGGATCTCATGGAAAAAGTAATCAACTGCATGCATGTGCGTCAAAGGCTCGAGGAACGCAAATTGCAGTTACGTTAGAAGCAAAAGCCGTTCGACGATTACCCCTTGAACAACTCCAGATATTGTTCTTGTCACCTGACACCCCCCGCCGCCACCATACCACTATTGTTGTTGTCGGTTGACAAGAACTTGATGAAGGCCCCGTCGAACTGTAGCTCCACTGTTCGATGGGGCCTTTCTGGGCGGTTAGCTGCTGTAATCCGCCGGAGGCAAAAACAAAATATAAAGGACCCACGACTCCGCAGGTTCACTTTGCTTCTCCCGGATGTCCCGCACAAGCAGCGAGCCTACAACAAACAGGGCCGTCTCGATTATCATCTAAAATAACTTGGAGACGGCCCTGTTTATGCGATTATTCCACCGGTACGACGGTTGTGCGATATATTTTGCTGAACGAAAGGTTCGTACAATCGATATCGAATATTTACAGCGGGATCGCCGCAAGATTTTTCGGCAGCCAAACCTTGCGAATCTCCTCGCACAATCGCGTAGGTTTGTTCTTTACGACGAAGAAATCAAGCAAATCTTATCGAATATAAATCCGCGTCGCGCATCCGCGCGGTCAATACTACTTCTTTGTCTGCAAATTTTGCAAGCTCATCATGATCAAAGGTTATTACCCGGTCAATGGAATCACCGAAAATCTCGCAGCTTTCAAGTGTTTCTCCCGTGGACGACCGCAAAGTGAAGTATATATAACCCCGGGCCGATGTCGAAAAGTTAATCCTCATCTCACCGCTTGTAAAGGTAAACGGCTTGGTGGTTATTACTTTTTCGGCATAACCGGCGTGCAGCGAAACGAACCCATCGCAGCGTATGGTATATCGCCACAATTGTGCCGGCACATCCATCCAATGATTATCAAAACTGTATAACGACAACTCGTGCGGTTCGCCTTCTACAAGGGGAGGCGTTTCGATAAGCCCGCGTGCCGGAAAACAGTCGCCATAAACCCAATTCGAACCGTTCTCCATACCGGGGCGCATAAAAGCCTCATCATACCGTGTAAAATTTATACCGTCGCGGGAAACCATAAATACGCAGTCTGTAACCGCAAGTCCGTATCGTTTGTGATTCTTCGAGGGCAACATGCGTTCAAGACGTTTTTCTTTTCCGCCAAGCTGCTCAAAATTGCCGTTCCATTCGGGGCGTTCTACATATCTCGACGGAAAACCTATATACATATGCGGTGCGCGGACATACGGCGAAACGCAGTTTGTATAAAGCGGATAATCCTCCGAGTCTCCAAAACAAATCGGTTCGGGGTCGCTCCATTTTTTACCGTCTTCTGACCAAATGTAACGTATATCGCGTATTCCGGCGTTCCAGTCGTCGCCTATGATATTGTGGAACCCGCGTATATATCCGCGATAGATCCCCGCAAGCTCATCCCAGAAAACAACGTTGAGAGAATCCATATATCCTTTTGTAGTAATAATATCGCCCATTGTAAAGTGAAGTCCGTCGGGGCTTGTGAACATTCGCAGTTCAATTCGCTGCCCAAACTCCGGATTATTATATTTTCCAACGCCTTTATATCTCTCGGACGCAGGAACAGCAGGGTTATCATCGCGGAAGACCATAAAGTTATCAAAATTATTCGTATTTTTGTCTAAAATAATATTGTTCTCCCGCGAGCCTTCCCATTCGCAGATTCCGAGCGCAGGTTTTGTCCATGTAATTCCGTCGCGGCTTTCGGCATAACAAACACGAATACCATTCGTCGTGTGATCCTTGTTGTCGGGGCTATACATCTGCCAGGCAAGATAGTACATCTTGTATATACCATTGTCATGTAAAATATTGTGGTAATTGCAACCGTTGCCCTCCCACGATGCATCATGGTTTATGGCGATTTCGCGGCGAGTCGGTCCATGCAAGCGGAATTCTGCTGTCGTTTTGGCATTGTCAATCAAATAGTCGTCGAAAAAGCATTCGCGTTTGGATGAAATGTTTATCATGTTATACTCCTTTATTTTCCTATATTTTCAATTTCACTAATTGGGACAGCCCCATTTATGCCCATGTAGTTCCATTCCAGTATTTTAATGCATTTGAAATCACCGCTACTTGTCCAATTCTTGATTTGAAGGATGGCGCTGTCGTCCAAACATTTCGACTGCCATTTACGGCATCATCACCAGCAGTCGCATTTGCACCTTGATAAATATAAGAAGTTCCGGCAGCTTCAATAATGTTGTCGAAAGATGAAAATTGTGCGTTATTGTCCGATACGATGTACCACTGCCATGCGCCGGACACTTTAGACTTAAATGTGTTCCCTTTAATAATGCCCCCCGTATTGGCGGCTCCTAAAATATGAAACACATAGGCACTCCCAACGACATCCCGAATAATCGTATTCCCCTTAATTACCCAATCAGATGAATTTCCGCTAACCCTAAATACGTTCCCGGAATTACCCGTCAAGCTTGTGAGCGTGTTACCCGATAAATCGGCAGCATACGAATCGATACAAGCGATAGCCCCGCCTGATGGATTAGAGCAGCCATCCAATCGATTCCCTTTTATCGTTGCATGATTGGACCTGTATAATTGTATGAAATAAGCGCTAACGTCTTGAATGGTATTCCCAATGATGTTCGCATAATTTGCCCTGTCTGTGTGAATACCTTGTGCCACTTTGTAAATATTGTTTGCTGACAGGACTACATGTTGAGCGTCATTTAAACTAATCCCTGTTGTACTATACGTGCCATTAAACAATCCGTGAATGATATTGCCGACAACTGAAATTTTACTATCAAGACTTTCAACACCTAGCGCCGGGTATGTATCAAGAGTGATCCCGCCAACTTGATTCCCGATACAAATATTTGATGATACGACACTATTTAAAGTATTTACAGAACAAACAATACCCCAGCCACCCTGATTGGCAGAATCCTTTTTGTTGCCATAACACAAATTACCAATAATGCGTGTTTTCTTAGTTGTATTGCTTATTACAATTCCGCTGCGCTGAGCATCATGTGACGTAACGCCGCTAATATAAACATCTTCGCCATTTAAGATTTGGATATTATCATACAAAGATGCATTCTTATACTCTCCACCGGTAATGGAAACTTTCGCAAGTGGTGTGATTGCATATAATCCAATCATACCGCTATCAACTTCAATGTTTTCACATATTAGTTTTTTCTTGGCCCGGGTGACAATGTTGATTGAAACAGATGGTTTAAATTTAGCGCCCTTTAAAATCAATGAATTGCCTGAATGTTTAATAGAGCAATGAGATTCTGCCGTAATGGTTCCACCTGCATTATTATCCTTGTTTTGATCAATTTCAATGTCACCATCAATAATTAAATTATAAGCAGTGTTTAAAAGAGTTGTGTTTGACCCTGCGAATAATGTAATGCCGCCGGAACCGATCAGTTTAATATCACCAATCGCGGTCAAGCTTGATGTGCTAATATTCAAGCCACATAAGTTGATAGGTAATTTTAATGTTGCAGAAACATCAAATAATGCTTGGAGTTTTGTGTATTCATTGGTACCATCACCCTTTAAACCCGCAAGGGTTGCTAATAGTTGATCATAATAACCAACAAGCACCCAGCCATTCAATGTGTAGAATCCGTCATTTACATTCGATTTATCAGAATTGTAAATATACATAGCGCCAGTGGCTTTCATTCTGATCGTTCTGGTTTGAAAATTACTATTCAGAGCTAACATTTCAGAAATAGATTCAAGGGTATAGACGGATGATTCATTAATCTCTTGCTGTGTTTTCCCGCTACTATCGAGAATAGCACTCGCTGGATGTGCTTCAGCCATATCACGGCCTGCCAGCTCGTTATGGGTTACAAGCTCAAGCTTCGCCGCTATTCCTGGGGGAATTTTGTCCTTGTCGTTAGACCCTTCGTATACGGCACCGGCAACCGATGAACCCTCTTTCCCGTAAGCCGTTGACGATCCCCCGAGTATGCTGCCCGCGGCTAGGGCCACACCGGCCATGCCGAAGGACGTTAGTAGCTTTCTGCGGCTTATTTGGCTGCCAGACTCCTCCGGCCGTTCCTGTTTCAAGCCTTTCCCCGCTTGCTGCTCCATCTTTTATTCACCTCATCTAGGTCGATTTTTCGGTCATATATTCGTCTTTACCGATTGGACGGCTCCGCCATTTCGGTGCGACCGGATCAAGGCATCGGCTGCATATACCGAACAGAGGCCGTCTTCGAGCGTACAGACCGGCACGGCGCCGTTTTGCGCGATATCGACGAGATGCTCGACCGCCAGCTGAATAAGGCTATCGCGCGCCAGCAGATTGGTCTCCTCGCGCTTCAGCGTCAGGTGTGTGCCTTGAACCGACGTATGCTTCGCAACCGTATAAAAGCGGATGTCATCGCCGGTCCGTTGCAGCTCGATTTTGCCTTTGTCGAAGTACAAGTCCATCTCGAACATAAGAAAATGGCGGTCGTCAAACGCCTCCGCGTACCCGGGGACGCCATTGTCCAGCGAAAACAAGAAAGAAAACGTCGGGTCTCCTTTGCAATCCATGTTCGTGGCGACTTGCCTGACGACTTGGACTTGAGCGATCGGACCCGCTGCAAACCGTATCAGATCAAACAGATGAGAACCGTTGTTGCCGATCCCTCGCGTATACCGCACATGGATGTTGGTCAGCTTGCCGAGCTCCCCGGACATTACCGCTTGACGAATTTGACGAACGCCTTCGCTCCATCTTCGCGAAAAATTGACGACAACCGTTCTCTTATGGCGCTCCATGAGCTCGGCGATTGCCTCCGCCTCCTGAACTGTCGTCGCAACCGGCTTTTCCAGAAAGAGGACGCGCGCTTGCGAACGGGACAATACCGTCCGCAGCAGCTCCAGACGCACATGCTCTGGCGTGCAAATGCTTATCACATCAAGCTGCTGCTCGCTGAGCATCGCCTCCAAGTCCGTGTAAAACTTAGTTTCCGGCGCGATAAGGGCGAGCTGCTCGCCCTGCTCCCGGCGTACGCCTGCGGCTGCCGCAAATTCAATATGCGGGTTTAACCGGTAAGCCAACGAATGGCTTAATGGCACATCTATTCGCGGTATATCCGCCCTCAAGCCGATATAGCCCAGCCCGATAACGGCAGCACGGTATTTACTCATCGCGATCCCTTACCTCGCCATTCCTGTAAGATGGTCCAACCATGTCGCGCCGTAAAGCTTTGAACCGTGGAATGGCGCTTTTGACCTTATTGGCTATGCGCCCTGCTCCCGGAACGCTTTGCAGCGGTTCGATTACTGGGAGCTCTTTCGGCTCGCAGATGCGGCATACTGCTTGTTGCGATCGTCGATCATTTGCGAGCCTCCCATTTCGAGCCAACGCGCCATGATGCCATCCCAGCTGTCGACGCGTATTTCGCCGTTTAGCACCCGCACCTTCTGCTCGCTAAGATAATCGTTCAAAGCACCAAGCTTCGGATACGACTGCCATTTGGTCATATCGTAATACACGCCAGAATCGATCGGTTCGAATCGCGGCAGCCGGTTTACCTGCTCCCGCTTCAAATTGTACTCTGCGGATGTCCATGCTTTAACCGGCCATACCGGTTTGCCCGGCCAGTTAATATACACCGTTTTGTATTTGGCGTAATAATGCGCTTTGGCCAAATCGGTTTTGTCCTCGGAGATAAATACGACCATCCCGTCCGGAGTCGTCGTGTAGTTGTCGCCTTCGATGCCGAACGAGGTCAGCATGTTGCCTTCGTAAGTTCCCTGGTAGTCGAAAAACTTCAAAACCGTTTCGGGACTGGCATTCTTTTTGTAAATGACCCAGACCGAGTGAGCGATCGGCGAGGCAGGCAAACGATTGAGGCCTTGTTCGCCCTCAAGCACAAACGGAACATAGTTGTAGTCTGGCACGGATTTCCTCAGCACCTCGCCGGCGTTTACTATCGTTCCCGAAAACGTGGCGGCAACCGCCCCTGCCCGGTTATCGGCAATCAGCTCCTGTTGTTTGTCTGCAGCCGACAACAGTAAATCCGACCACAAATATCCTTTCTCGTTCCAACTGGCGAGCTTGGCAAGAAACTGCTTATAGGCAGGATGAAGCTCAGGCGGCTTCAACTTTCCGTCGGCGTCCTGCCACCAGGCATAGCCTTGCGGCAGAAAGCTCGAGCCGAGAACGTTCTCCAGCATGTTAAACGCGCCGCCCGATGCAACGGTAAGCGGTACTGTGTCCATCTTGCCGTTACCGTCGGGATCTCGCTCCTTGAACGCTTTCAACACTTCCTCAAATTCGTCTATCGTTCGCGGGAGCGGTAACTGCAACTTGGCGAGCCAGTCAGCGCGGATTTGCAGCGCGCTGAGCGTATACAGACCGTTCTCGATCGGAATACCGAGAATATTTCCTTCATACGTCGCCAGCTTGAACGCTTCGGGTACGACGTTTTTCTTGAGATGGGTCCCGTACCGGTCAAGCAGATCGTTGAGCGGCAAAAGGAGCCCTTCGTTAAACGCCTGTACCGCCTCGGTTATCGATAATTCGGCGAAGTCCAGCTGCTCGCCGGAGGACAGCATGGCCGCCCGCTTCGACCGGCACGGCCCGCCTGATCCCCCATCCGAGAAGACGATGCGCACATCAGCCCCCGTTTGCTCCAATATTCGATCATGCACCCGCTCCTCCTCAGCCGTTTGCCGGTCAAAGGAGGGGCTGCAATTCAGCCCGACGATGCGAATTCCGCTCGATATCGGTTGGCCATCATTCGGACCTGATTGCTCCGGGGCAGCCGAATCGCAAGAAGCCGCTGTGAGGAGAACGATCAGGAGCATTGGGGCAAGCATCGTTTTGATCCCTCTGTATGTACGCATCGATTCAAGCCCTCCTTATGCTCCCAAGCCGTCCTGCGGCAGTTACTTCGCTTTCAGCTCCTGCAGCTTTTTCGCTGCGCTCTCTTCCGACAACCGCAATGCGGTATTCAAGTCGAGCTCGCCTATCATAACCTTATTCATATTCGCAACATACAGCGAGGAGATCGGTATTTCATTGACGCTTTTATACGGAACTTCCGCCAGTTTGTTGTAGAAGTAGGCGCCCCAATTTTTATCCTTCACCTTCGTACCCTGACCGAATTCTTTCCTGACATCCACGTTTTTCAACACCGGCATAAAGCCTTTTCTGGCAACTTCGGTCTGGAATTCGTCCGACAGGAGATACTTCAGCATATCCATTGCCGCATCCGCGGTTTTTTTGTCTTTGGCCATCCGGGTAATACCGAAATATTGCGTATACGGCTGTCCACCCACATTCGGCAAATCCTGGAATGACGGAAGCGGCACCCAGTCCCAGTTGAATTTGTTTAATTGATCTTCGCGGGTATTGACCACGAAAGCGGTCACCCCGCCAAGTATCGCAACTTCCTGATCTTTGAAAAACCCGTCGATGGCATTGTGTTTCTTCAAATACTCCTGAATGCCGGGTACTTCGGTAGGAGCGATCAGCAGCGTCTGGTAAAATTTCTTCCAGCGTTCGTCCCGGTTGATCGTAGGCGTCTGCGTCTTCTCGTCAACGAGTGGAATGGACAGCGGATTCATGGACAGCATGTAATTCGTAAACGGCAAGTATCCGGCATACGTTTTATCGCCCTCGGTCCGGGTCATCTTGCGCGACATATCGATGATTTCTCCCCAACTGACGCCGTTTTTCGGATAGGGGACGCCGAATTTATCGAAAATGTCTTTGTTGTACATGATGCCGAGCGTATCGGCAACGACGGGAAGCGCATACATGCCGTAGCTCGAATTCCGGATGCCGCTAATGTTCGACGGGTCAATCCGGTTCAGATCGAGCTGGTGCTGCTTGATCAGATCGGACATGTCCAACTGCAAATCGTAGGAGATGACCTCGTTTTCGAAATAACCGACATTGGCGAAATAAACATCGTAATGGGTATTGGAGGCGAGCATGCCGGGAACATCCATCCCCTTGCCCGTGTTCTGGATGTACTTGATCGTGTCGTTGGGAAATTTCTTTCTCAGGCTGTTGCCGAATCGATTATCGAAATCGGCCGGCGTCATTCCGTTCTGCGAGTAAAATACAACTTCGGCGGGCTCCCTCGGTTTTTCTTCCAACTTCGCTTTATCCTTGTCTTGGCCACCGTTGGTTGTTTTATCGCCGGTTGTGTCCGTACCACCCCCGCTGCAGCCTGCCAGCAACAAAGCAACGGCCAGCAACAACAACGGAATCATTGTAATATGTCTCTTCATCTTCATCGGACCATGTCCCCTTATTCCTTCATCATATCGATCCCGGCCCCGGACGCCGGAACAATTTCAGCCTACCCATCATCGGCGATCTTTTCAATCACAATATATTAAAACCGTTGCAACGAGCGGCTTCCAGTCCCAAGTTCAACGAGTTGAATATTGTGATACAAAAAAATATCCCCCGCTTCATACCCCCCCCCATTTCATTTTCACGGGAAGTTAAAAAAGCCGACAATGTTTCCTGTCGGCATGCGAATCGGACTGATCGTTCAGCTATCGGCGAGTTGCGGCTCTTTCTCCATGTTCCGCTTAAACAACAGCTCTCTGTACTCGGAAGCAGTGATGCCGGTGTACATTTTGAATACTTTGGCAAAATAACTGTTGCTGTTGAAGCCAGAGCGTGTGCCGATGTCGGCGATTTTCGTCCGGGAGTCGGCTAGCAGCCGCTTCGCTTCCTCGATACGGAATTCGTTCAAATATTCGATCGGAGTCCGGTTGTACCTTTTTTTGCATACGGTAATCAAATGCTGCTTCGATAGGCCCAAGTGTTCAGCCATCTCATCCAGCGAGAAGTTTTCCGTGTAATGCGCGGTAATATAGTCATGGATTCTGCCTGCATAATCTTTCGTTTCCTCGGCATAATCGCGGAAGCTATGAAACTTCGCAAACAGGAATTGCTTCACAGCGGTGACGTTCATAATCCCTTTGTCCGTAATAAGCTGGTTCAATTCATTTATAAACGTTGAGCTATGCTGGCCGAACATGCGAAGCAGCAGCGTAACCGTCTGATAAAAATTAAGATTATACTCCACCACAGTCAGTTGCCCGGAAAATAGAGCGTTCAGCGCCTCCGTAAAGCTCCGTTCGTTTTGCTGCCGGATCGCCAGCTCCAGTTCCTCAATAGCGGCCGTTTTCATCGGAACTTCATAGTCCATCGGCAGCTTGTTAAAACAATAGACCGGACTGTCCGCCGTATAAATGCGGCCGATGTTGTAGGCGTACAACGCTTCGATATAAGACTTATGAACGTCTTCCAATGAATGAATGCCGCCGATGCTGATGACGACCGAATCCAGCTCGGCAGGGTCTAGTGTAAGCAAAAGCTCGGTCATAAACCGGTCCATATCTTCATGCTCGAGCTGGAACAGGACGAATTCATCCCCGTTTGGTTCCTTGAACGGCTCCAATCGGAACGATGACGGCGCAGCCATGCGCTGAATCTGGGAAGCGGTAGTTTTCTCGGTTTTCTTTCCTTCTTGCGTATGCTTAAGGGTGATGATCGCTACAACGAGATAAGGCGACATCTCGGGCAATCGTTGAACGAGGTCCGGACTGACCGGAGTTTCCCCGCGAATGAAACGGCCAAGCAGCGATCTTCTTTGCTGCTCTTCGCTTTCCATCACTCTGGCGACAACGCTGAGGAAGGGCTTATACAGCTCGCGTGCCCCAAACACGATAAATACCGACATGACACCGATGACGGTGAACAATACCGCCAGCAATTTATTTTTGAGGGCGCTTACCTCTTTGTACAACAGCTGCGTATTCACTTCGCGGACTAAAGCCCAGTCAAACGCTTCAAGCTTGATCCGGTCGACTTGAATATTGGAATTTCCCGTTTGCTCCGGCAGCACTGTACCGATCAATGTTTTGTCACGGTGATACATAACTGTGCCTTTCGCATCGATCAAATAGTAGTTGTATATCTGGGTGTTAACATTCAGCTCGCTTAGAAAGGACGTATACATTTTATCCAGATCTACATTAAAGATGATATAGTTCGGATCCTTTTGCAGCCCGGGAAGCTTATGCACGATGGATGCCATCTGGGTGCCTGGCTTCGAATATCCTGCCTTAATCTCGTACTGGTACAAAGGGATTTGCGGCGTTTGCGAGGCTATCCACGGAATGGCGCTCCGCTCGGGATTACGCTCGATTCCGTAATTGGAAATAAGCAGTGACCGGTCGGCACCGTTATACAGCATATATTCGGTGACGAAAGGACTAACATACAAAAGTTTGTTCATCTCAAGCCACACCTTCCAGTGCTCCGTCGTCGTCTGCAAGTTGGTGAAGCGGGCATCGCTGGCGGTCGTGCTGGTGAAATCCATAATCTGCTGCAGCATCCGTTCCATCAGTGTCCCGGTGCGGGCCAGCTCGGTTCCGTTTTTGGCGTCGACCAGACGGATCGTTTGCTTCATAAACAGATTCGTGTTGTAAGCGTTTGACAATAAAGCCGGAATGAGCGACACAGCGATCAGCACGATTGCCACCCGGTACAAATAGGAGCGGGTATCCCGTTTCAACGCCGATTCCCCCTTCATGAACAAAAAAAGGAGCCCAAGCTAAGCCGCTCCTTCCCGTTCATCATACAATTGGTAAGACCATAGTATAGATTGTGCACTTTTAGTCTACTAGTATTATCTGGGATCGTCAATCGCAGAATACTTCGTCCTTATAGCCCTTCTCGCGAATCAACTGATCGCGAATTATTAAGGTTGCTTGCGGTCTGCGAGAGACATAATGAACCGAGAATTCAGCGTGTCTCTCTGTGGCTGTCTAAGAGGTATCTGTTGTTGCCGCCTCCTTTCCGGGAGCGCTTGACTGGCTAGATGGCTTCCGTTCTATACCCTAATTTTCTGACATGACCAGACCGCTTGGCAACAGGGTCGGGAAGCCCGCCGTCGCCGGGGTTCGTGTCGATCTGCCTGTTTTAACCCCCATCACTACGAGGTTTCTGGTCGCTCGGCGTTGCATCGACTCTTTTCGTAAGTCCATCCTAATACCGATTTCAAGTTCAATCGAAGTCGCAGAAGTTGCTACTGTGGAGCATCGATTTTTGACCGGGGTCTTACTCGCGCCTCACCCCGCTTGCGGCTACTCCCTTGACAAATAATAACTCAAGAGCAAGCAAGAGAAGCCAAGCAAGTACCCATGCTGTGGCTGAATCTATGCTTGCTCTTGCTGTTCCTGCGTTCGGCTCCGGCGGTTGTCGGGTTCCGGGAGGACTGTTGTCCCGAACGGCTCCCGGTCATGATGGTTTGCACGGTCGGACTGCTCCGGTTCCGGTGAGACTACTCCCCCGAACCTCCCCGTTCAAATTTACGTTATTTCTTCTGCGCCTGAGCTGATTTATCGACAACTCGGGACCGATATACGGCTTGACGATTTGAATCAGCCGATTGTCAATCACCAAACCGATAGGAAAACAACTGTCCGTTTTTTAGATAAAACCTGATTGCTACCGCGCTGCCTGCAAGATCAGCAAGACTTTTATGGCCAGACCAATTTACAAGATGATTGATCTGATCTCCCTGTAAAGCCCTGCACTCCTCCGCGCTAAAACCAGGAATCACGTTGCCGCGCTCGTCCAGCAATTCCACTTTTACGTATCCATCCGCTGCAATTCGGGCATTCAAGAGCAGGTTGCTGCCAGCAAACTGAATAGGCTTCGTCGTAAGCACTCCCTCCGCTTGACCAGCATCGACGGACACGAAGCGATCCCGCTTCCATTTCACCAACCCGATTTCGCCCTTGAACGCACCTGTCCCCGTCTTGTGATCGAATCGCCCGGTAGATTGTCCCGCACGCGGATGTCCCTCCGGATAGATTTCATATAGATGGGCCGGTTGGGTATGCGCATAGTTCGAACCATTGTAATACAGCCATATTTCATCCCCTACGTCGAATGCTTTGGAAGCGGTATAGATCCATCCGCAATCCCAATCGGATACTACAGCGTTGTCCTGTGCCGTAGCGTCCGGTCCTGCGGTCCTTACTTCGCCGCGCCGAATAACCGGTTCCCGGAGCTCCCTCGACCAGTTGTTGCCATCGCGCGAAAACGCCAATTGCACGTCATCGATTCCATCATCGATGGTGTAATAATACGCTTCTTCATCATTCGCATAAAAGACCCATGGGAATGCAATCAGTCCGCTCTCATGCGGGTACAACCCCGCCCCATAAATATCAGTCCGCATAAGAGAGCGATTAACCGGAGCCTCCATTATCGGCTTGATCTCCTCCAGCTTCTTGGCTACCTGATCCACAAGCTGATCTTCCGCATCCGTATTCAAGCTGCGGTAGGACGGCGTCCACGTTCGAAAGTCGCTGCTTGTCGTCGTGTAGAACAATCGGCGCACAGAATGAAAATAACCGGGGTCAGTCAAACTGCACTTATGCAAGACTACGTACTTCTCGCGATAAGGGTCCCATACCGCAGAGGCGACGTCATGGCCCGAGCCGAAGCTCCCAGTAAATGTCCAGTTGATCCCGTCCGGCGAAACCATCGTTTGGTACCGTTTATCCCAAGTAAACGTGACCATCCGGTACCGTTCATCGTGAGGTGCGAATACATCCTTCGTGACGCTGGCAGTCTCGACGGCTCCGCTAATCGCTACCGCGTTGGTAGGCATCCCGTTGTTCGTGGAGGTCCCCGTTAACGGTTTGCTCCAGTTGATCCCGTCCTCGCTAGTGGCATACAGAAGAGTCCATCTATGCGGGAAATATTCGGTACTCCCTCCCGTGTCGGTAAAGTACCACATTTTGAACAGTTGCTCCTCTTCATCGAATAGCACGTCCCCCCACATCACCTGCCGGTATCCCTCCCAAGGGCAGTCCATGGTGAGGACTGGTCGATCCTCATGCTTGACACCCGGATGCAAGGTATAGCTCAAGCCATCAATGGCCTCCACCAAATCCCTCGAGATAAACAATTCCGTTCGAGAGCCAATGGCGAATGGCTGATCTGCAGGAAGGGGCGCTGTTGAGATTCCTCCTCCCGAGCCATCAAGAGCTGGACTGAACGCCTTCACTCTGAATTGGGGGTTGTCGTAGAGCTCGAAATGCGATTCTCCATCCGTGAAGCGTGTATTCACTTTGAAATATCTGGCCTTGATCGGCTCCAGCTCGAACGAGCAGACCAATTGCAAATTGGCGATCTTCTGGGTAAAGGCCACATGCTCCACTTGCGAATAGGTCACATTATCATCGCTCCAATATAGGGCGTACTCCTCGCCTTTGCCCGTCCCCTTGGAGCTGGAGTACCGGTTAATCAGATCGATCCTCGCTACTTCTCGAACCTCTCCGAAATCGATGCCGACGCTGTTTCTCGAGACATCTATGGCAAATGTGGCCGTGCTGCCCCACTCCTCAAGAGCTCCGGTTTCGGGGGCGATGTCTCCGCTTCTAAATCCGACTAATGCGGGCAATTGCGAACCGACGCTGGCGTCGACCACATAGGCTCTAGTGTCGAGCTGCAGCAGGCGAAGGGGAAATCGTCCAGTTCCTTCCTCGGAGGGAATGTGGATTTTGATAAATTGCGCGCGCAGGCCGGAAAATTCAAAGCTATCTACAGTTCGTCCTTCTATGACCCGCGAACGGAAGTGAGAAGATTCAATCTCTGTGTACGACAAATTGTCCAGGCTGGCATACAAGCGATACGTCTTCGCTTTCCCAATTAAGGACACACCGGCGCACCATAATTCGACCTTATCGACTTGGGTCACCGCACCGAGATGAAAGCCTAAGCTTCGGCCTAGATAATCGGCTGTAAGTGAAAATGGAAAGCCCCAATTCCCGACCGGCGTAGTCTCCGGACTTTCATCCCGGTCCACGTACCCCGCGGTTGCCGACAATTGAACATAGGGAGTGATGACGTTCATAAGCTACCAACACCTCATCTTCGTTATCCTTTTACTGATCCGACAATCATGCCTTTCACAAAATAGCGCTGTAAAAACGGATACACGAGCAGGATCGGCACCGTTGTAATCATAATCATCGCGGCCCGGACGCTATCCTTGGAAAGCGCAGCAAGCAGCCCCAGCGATTCGGATACCCCGCTCATGTTCGGGTCGAAGGAGAGCAGCATGGACTTCAGCAGCAATTGCAGCGGCCATTTGCTCGGATCGGACAAGTAGATCGAAGCCGGGAACCAGCTGTTCCAAAAACCGACCGCATAGAACAAGCCGATGGTCGCAATCGCCGGCATCGACATCGGCAATGCGATTCTAGCGAATACGATCACATCATTCGCCCCGTCGATGCGTGCGGATTCTTCCACTTCCTGCGGGATTTCCATAAAGAAGTTGCGCAATAAAAAGGCATACCAAACATTGAGAAAAGACGGAATCATAACGGCCCATAATGAATTTTTAAAACCAAGAGCGGTGACAAGGAGGTAGGAAGGAATCAGCCCTCCTCCAAAAAACATGGAGGCCAGCAAAACGGCCGTCACCACGTTACGATAAGGCAAGTATTTCTTGGACAAGGCATAGGCAATCGATCCCGTAAAAAACAAACTAAAGAACGTGCCGAAAAACGTAATGAACAAGCTATTGCCGAAGGCCTGATACACTCTGGAGCTGCCTGTCAACAAGTAAACATAAGAATCAAACACGACATGCTGCGGAAAGAAAGTAACGCCATTTCGCATGATGTCCTCATTGGACATGAGCGATTGGCTGATTACGAACAAAAAAGGGGCGATGATCGAACAACATACCACGATGAGAAAAGCCGCATTCACATAATCGAACAGCTTGAGCCTTACCATATGCCCTCCCTCCCGAGGCGTTTCACAATATAGTTCGTGCCGAGCAGGAATAAGAGCCCTACGATGTTTTTGAACACGCCTACCGCTTGCGCATAAGAGTACCTTGAATTTTCTAACCCTTCCCGGTATACGTACGTATCGATAATATCTCCAACGGAGTATACATTAGGGGAGTACAAGAGCAGCACTTGTTCGAACCCGGCATTCAAGATCCCGCCGACCGCGAATATGAATAGAATGGAAATAATGTTGGCCATCCCCGGCAAGCTGATATGAATCATTTGTTGAAACCGGCTGGCACCATCGATTTTAGCGGACTCGTATTGGGCCGGATCGATTCCCGCCAGTGCGGCCAAATAAATGATGCTTCCCCAACCGAGTCCTGCCCAGATATCGCTGGAAACAAGAATGCTGCGAAAAAAATTCGGGTCGGAGACCAAATTGTTCTGAGATCCGCTGAACTCCGCAACCATCTTGCCGATCAAGCCGCTTGTAGGGGACAACAACGATAAAATCAGAGCGGAAATAATCGCCCAAGACAGAAAATGCGGCAAATAACTGATCGTTTGTACGGTTTTCTTGAACTTGGAGTTTCTTAATTCGTTCAACAGAAGCGCAAACAGGATCGGTGCCGGAAAACCGAAGATGATCTTGTAGGCGCTGATCAACAGCGTATTGGTAAGGATCCGCCCGAAATAATAGGAGTTGAAGAAATTGACGAAATTGTCCATCCCCACCCATCTGGCATCGATAAACATGGATTCGACACCGCGAAACGGGCTGAAATTCTGAAAGGCAATCACAATGCCGTACATAGGCACATAATGGAATAACAGCACATGCAGCAATCCGGGAAGCAGCAAAATATACAGAAATTTGAACTTCCACAGGTTGCGGAATAAGCCCGTTTTCTTCGTTCCCAGCGGATTTTGCGTTCGGCTGCCTTTGCTTAATGAAGACACAGAGATCGGTTTCAAAACGGCTCACACCTTTCCATAAGAGGGCTCATCTTCTGTTGACAACAGAAGATGAGCCCGTTCATCCGCTTACTTGGCAGCTGCCGCGAATTGCTCGTTTCGGTCGTCAATCATTTGTTGCCCGCCAATCTCCAGCCATTTCTTCACAATGCTATCCCAGTTCTCAACCGGAATTTCTCCGTTGAATACTTTTATCTTCTGCTCGGACCAATACGTTTTCAGATCCGTCAGCTTGGAGAATGATTTCCATTTGGAATTGTCGTAAAGCACTTTGGAGTCAATCGGATCAAAGCGAGGTAGCTTGTTCACTTGCTCCCGCTTCAAGTTGTATTCCTGGTGTGTCCATGTATTCGCGGGCCATACGGGACTTCCAGGCCAGTTGATGAACACCGTCTTGAATTTGGCGTAATATTTGGCCTTGGACAGATCCGTCTTATCTTCCGCGATAAATTCGACCAGCTTGTTCGATCCCCTAGTGAAGTTCTCGCCTTCAACACCGAAGTAGACCAGGTCGCTCCCCTCTGGCGTTGCTTGGTAATCGAAATATTTCATGACAGTTTCGGGACTGACGTTTTTCTTGAATATAACCCAAGCCGATGTGGCGGCAGGGGAGGCAGGCAATTTATTGATCCCCTTGCCTTCTAAAGCGACGGGGACATATTGGGCATCCGGCACCGTTTTCCTAAGCACCTCTACTGCGTTTATAATGGTTCCGGAGAATGTGGCTGCCACGGTTCCTGCTTTGTTCTGTGCGATCAACTCTTGCTGCTTGGGCGCCGTAGAAAGCAACATATCGGGCCAGATATACCCTTTTTTCTGCCACTCTACGAATTTGGCCATCATGTCTTTATAGCTCGGGTGAAGCTCGGGCGGTTTGATTTTGCCGTCGGTATCTTTCCACCATTCTGTAGCTGCCGGCATGAAGAATGGAGCGAAGACATATTCCAACATGTCAATCCTCCCGCCTGAACCAGTCGACAAAGCGTAGGTATCGGCCTTTCCATTTCCGTCCGGGTCGCCGGTTTTAAACGCTTCCATAATCTTTTCATAATCGTCAACGGTTTTCGGCATCGTTAACTTTAACTTGGCAAGCCAATCGGTTCGGATTTGCAAAGCGTTTGGCGTGATCACAGGGGTCTCAATCGGAATACCCAGAATTTGTTTGTTGTAAGTCACTCTTTCAAAAGCGGCAGGCAATACATTTTTCTTCAAGTTCGGTCCGTATTTATCCAGCAAGTCGTTGAGAGACAGAATGACGCCGTCATTGTAAGCTTGTATCGCATCCGCGATAGACATTTCCGCGAATTCCAATTGTTCGCCTGAGGAGAGCATCAGATTGCGCTTAGTGACGTACTGGCCGGCCTCCGAGAAGACGATGTTGACATCGGCGCCTGTTTTTTCCTGAATAATATCGTGCACATGCTTCTCTTCCGGCGTCTTCCGATCGAATGTGGCACTGCTATTCAGCCCTACGATCTTGACAGGGGTTTTGGACTTTTCGGTTGCAGCGCCTTTGGCCGGCGTTGAGTCCCCCGCAGATTTCGGATCCTTGGTACTTGACGAGCTGCATGCTGACGATGTTGCCATGACGGACACTAACAAGACTGAGAGCCATAGCCTTCCCCTTCTTTTCTGTTCCACGCTTCATTCCTCCTTATTGGTTCCCGGTCCCCCGGGATAGCTACAACCTACAACAGCTCTTGCCCGCAATTCAATCCTAATATATTAATCCGTTGAAATGACGGGCTTTTCGCCCCTGTTCAACGTGTTGAATATTGTATTACAACCCGATTCCAAAACAAAAACCGACGTCGAAGTCGGTTTCGTTCAAAGGGATTTAACTATTGCGGTTGACCCGCAGCTCTCTGTACTCGGACGGCGTGATCCCCGTATATTGCTTGAAGACTCTGGCAAAGTAGCTGTTGCTGTTGAATCCGATTTCCAAGCCGATCTCCGCAATTTTCGTGCTCGTATTCGATAATAGGTGTTTTGCCTTTTCGACTCGATACTCATTCAGGTATTCAATGGGTGTCCGGTTATAACTTTTTTTGCTAACATGAATCAAGTGCTGCTTGCTAATCCCGGTATAGTCCGCCATTTCGTCGAGGGAGAAATTATCCATGTAGCGAGCCGCGATGAAATCGTCAATCTTGCGGGTGTAATCCTTCGTATCGACCGCATATTCCCGAAAGTTATGGAACTTAGAAAATAAAAATTGCTTGACGGCCGTTACGTTCATGTTCCCCTTTTCCGCAATCAATTTATTCAATTCATCCAAGAACGCCAAGCTGTTCTGTCCGTACATCCGCAGAAAAAGCGAAATGACCGTATAAAAATTCAAATTGTACTCGACCACCGTAATTTGCTCGGAGAACAAAGCATGTAAGGCATTCGTAAAGTTCCTCTCGTTCTGCTGCTTAATTGACAATTCCATTTCTTCAACGGCCGGAGTCTCGACTGTTGTGTGATGGTAATCCATCGGAAGTTTATTATAGCAATACAGCTTCGAATCCAACGAGAAAATCCGCCCGATATTATAGGCATACATGGCTTCGAGATAAGACTTATGCAAGTCATGAAGCGGATGAATGCCGCCGATGCTTATCTCCAACCGTTCCAGCAGTCCTTCATTGAAGTTGAGCAGGAGATCGGTAGTGAAGCGATTCACGTCTTCATGCTCCAGTTGGAACAACAAGATATACGTTTCATTCGACTCTTCAAACATCTCATAACGGAATGCCCCGTCTAAACCGTCTACAATCGATTTTCTCATGCGTACGGGATCATGGCCGAATTCATCCATCGACGGCAAAGTTTTGATGATTGTCACAAGATGAGATCTCGCATATGCTTTAGTTAATCTTTCTATGTCCGGATTAATTCCGATCTGGCCCATCAAGAGACGATGCAGAAGCGTTTTTCTCAGCAGTTCTTCGTTTTCATTGACTCTTAGGACAATCCGGTGAAATGGTTTATACAGCTCGCGGAATCCGATCAGGATAAGAACCAGCATGAAGACGACTACGGCCGAGACCACGATAATCAACGTATTTTTTAATTTCGCGACATCCCCGTACAACTGCTTCGTATTGACCTCACTAATTAATCGCCAATTAAAGGCATTGAGTTTGTAGTCGTTCATTTGGATGGTCTTTGGGTCCCGCTCGATATCGGAAAGGTTCAACCCGAATTTTTGCGGCTCCCGATGAAACATGATTTTACCGCCAGCGTCTGTAAGATAATAATTATACAGCTCGGCGTTCACGTTCAATTCTTGCAAAAAGGAAGCATAAATCTTATCCAGATTAACATTATAAATGAAATAATTTTGCTCTCCTCTTGAAGAAGGAAGCCGTTGAACAATAGACGCAACATGGGTCCCTTGTTTGGACTTTCCCTCTACGATCTTGATTTCGTATAAGGACATCCCGGATGCAACGGAGGCGATCCACGGTATCGCACTGTTACTGGGATTTCGTTCAATTCCATAATTAGAGATAAGTAACGTATTCTCAATACCATTGTAATACAGGATTTCCGTGACATAGGGATTGGCATAAATTAAGTTGGTAATATCGCCGAATGCCTTCCATTGTTCGTATTCCGTTCTAATATTGGCGAAACGGCTGTCTAGCGTAATGGAATTCGTGAAATCCATAATTTGTTGAAGCGTTCTCTCCATCAATGCGCCGGTTCGAGTTAATTCGTTTTCGTTTTTCGAATCGATAAGCTCAACCGTTTTGGTTAAGAACAAATTAATATTGTAAGCGCTAACTATTAGAAAAGGAATACTGGAGACGACCGCCAAAACTATTATCACTTTGTAGATGTACGATTTAATATCTTTCGTCACAACTACTCCCCCTTAAATACCTGCTGCTGATCTCCTCAATCGGCCTACATACAATATAAATGTACTGGCATGGAAGCGTTAGGAAGCTCATCCCTAATCCACTACCGCCAAATTCTTAACGATTTGGTTTAGCATGATTTCTACATACACCATAAATGTAATATATCATATATAATCAAATAATATTATATTCAATTCGTCCGCTATGAGGCAGAAAATCATAATCATGGATCATTTGTCAAATGACTTTTGCTTAGGCTTCCGATGGTAGTCATGTTTTGATTATGGTACATCCTCGATATTTAGTCTTGTAGCCTTTTTTGAGTCAATAAGCCACGCTTGTCGTACGTTTAGCTGGTGGTTAACCCACTTGCATCCGTTACACCTGTCATCCGATCCAACAGGTCATACTGGTATGTGACCGCCGTTCGGTCCGGGTACACAACTTTGCTGGGCTGCCCGGTAGGCGTCCACTCATAACCGATAGATTGGTTGGCTCCATTGGTCACCTGGGTAAGGCGATTCTAAGCATCGTAGCCATACGATGTGGTTCGGGATAGCCGATTTCCTTTAGTCGGTTCATCGGATCGTATTTGTAGGCAGTTTGCTTGTTATCTGGATATTGAATATGAACCCATTGCCATTGCTATCGTAGCTTAGCCGTGTAAGTTGATCGAGTGGATTCTTCTCTTTAACCAGTTGATTTCGGTTGTTGTACTCATATCCCGTTACCCGCAAAAGAGCATCAGTTTTATTAGTAATATTACCTACAGCATCATAGTGTAGCCCGTTGTTGCTTGTGCAACAAAAAAAACGCCCCACAAAGGGACGTTTCAGTGTTTATCTTATTTCAAACCGTTGGAATAAGACTTGCTCCTCAGCTTGTCACGGCGCTGGCTTAGAATGGACAACCGCTTCTTGAGCACCTCAACCCACTCCTCGTCCTGCAGAACCTTGGCGGCCATCAGCAGATCCAGCGAGTTGTCGATCTGATTACGCACCAGCTCCAATGGATCTTCCAGTTCACTGCTGACGCAATTCTCATACAAGGCATCGCCGTACCGGTCCTCGACATATTCATCGAAATCGACCTCGGAAGCGCCATCTCCTACGGCGTATTCTGCAAGGATTTCATACTCCATCTCGACCAAATAATGAACATCCACCTGATGACATACCGGACAAAACAACAACGGCACATTGTGAATGTGCGTTTGCATATGTTTCAAAGTACCTTTCGTACCGATCATACTGGCTCCGCAACAAAAACTCATGGCCACTGGCCTCCTCCCGCTGGGCAATAGGCAAATCCGTTGGATTCACTATCCCTATTCGATGAAACATGACCTAATACCTTCTCTTGATCGTATGGCATTGAGTTTTTTATGAATGATCTTCTATAATGAAACCATACCACATTCGACCGAAAGGATACTACTCCCATGTTAATCAAAATTGCTCGCGAACAAAAGCTACAAATGATGGCAACCGTACAATCCACATTCGAAGAACAATTCGGACAGCCCATTGGTCAATTAGCCGCAGAGCAGTGGCTGGACCTGATCATCAAGGAACTGCACCCTATCATCTACAATCAGGCGATCGCCGACGCCAAGACCGTGTTGTTCGACCGAATGGCTAGTCTGGAAGACGAGCTATATGCACTGCAGAAGCCGGTCCGGACAGGTCGATCCACATAGCTCGACGCATCATAAAGAAAAGGCCAGGACTTGGATCGTCCCGGCCTTCTCTTTGCGCGTCCAGATCTTATTCTTGACCGTAGGTTTCGATATATTTGTCTGCGCTCCACAGCTTATCCAGCTCGGCCACGTCCGACAGCTCCACGACAACCATCCAACCATCTCCATAAGGAGCTGAGTTGACCTTCTCTGGAGCATCTTCCAAGGAACCGTTCACTTCCAATACTTTGCCGCTAACCGGAGCATACAGCTCGGATACGGTCTTCACGGATTCTACGCTGCCGAACGGTTCGCCGAATTGAAGCGTGTCTCCTACCTGTGGCAGCTCCACGAATACGATGTCGCCAAGCTCATGCTGTGCGAAATCGGTAATGCCGATTACTACCTTATTGCCTTCCAAGCGAGTCCACTCATGCTCTTCGCTGTACTTCAGTTCTGCTGGTACGTTCACTCGACTATTCCTCCTTGGGACCTAAAATTTTGTGAATGCGCTGTTCCACCATGCCGAGAGCTTTCTCACCGGCTCCGTAGAAACGCATCTGGCCTTGACCGTCAAACAAATAATAAGCAGGCACATATTCGTTCTGGAACGAGTCCGTCACCTTATGATCATTATCGATCGCAATCGGGTGCTTGAGTTCGTATTGCTCGATCGTCTTCTTCACTTCATCCAGATCGGTGTCTTTCTCAGAACGCGGCATGTGAATCCCGATAATGTTGAGGTTATACTGCTCTCCAAGTCGATCCCGCCATTCGTTCAACGTCGGCAATCCATCCTTACACATGTAGCAGCTTACCGCCCAAAAATGAATGAGAATCGGCTTCCCTTGCAGCTTCTCCCGGTCCAGTTGACCGTTCACCCACTCGGTGACGCCTTCGAACGAAGGCAGTTCTGCGCGAAGTTTCAATGGCATGGTGATTCGCTCCTTCCTCAAACCGTTGTTAAGCTAAGTAACGTGAAAACCCTCCCATCTGCGAACGCAGGCAGGAGGGCGAGACCTTCTGAACTTCAATCCGAGCCGGAATTACTTCGCAGTCAAAGTCTTCTGACCTGGTTTCCAGTTAGCTGGGCACAATCCGCCGGATTGCAAAGCTTGCAACACGCGAACAGTCTCGTCCACGCTACGGCCTACGTCCAGATGGTTGACTACTTGATATTTCAATTCGCCGTCCGGATCGATAATGAACAATCCGCGAAGAGCGATTCCTTCTTCTTCGATCAATACTCCATAGTCGCGAGCAACCGTCTTGTTAATGTCGGATGCAAGCGGGTAGTTCAACAAGCCCAAGCCATTCGAATCGCGAGGTGTGTTGATCCAAGCACGGTGGGAATGCTTGCTGTCTGTGCTGATACCCAGAACTTCTGCATCGAGGTCTTGGAACAACTCGACTGCTTCACTCATGGCAATAATTTCAGTCGGGCACACGAATGTAAAGTCAAGCGGATAAAAGAAAAGGACTAACCATTTCCCGCTGTAATCCGACAACGAAACTTTACCGAATTCTTGTCCATTTCCTAATGCTGTTTCCATCGTGAAATTAGGTGCTTTCTTACCTACCAAACGCTCTGCCATGCAGCATTCCTCCTCTAAGTAAATGACAATCCTTGTTATTGCCCACGTGTAAAATCGTATCATTCCACTATGTGAAAGTCAACACTATAATGAATATAATCTAATATTTATTATAATGTAACAACTCCCTTAACTAGATGGGCAGTTAAGGGAGTTGTTTGGTTACTCTTACTTCGTCATAGCAGCGACAATGAGATCGCCCATCGCTGTAGTACCAATCGCTTTGCTCTTGTCCACTGCGATATCGCCCGTCCGGTGACCTGCATCCAACACTTGTTTTACAGCGCGTTCAATGCTGTCGCCTGCTTCCTGATAATTGAAGGAAAGCTTGAACATAAGCGCAACCGACAAGATCGTAGCGATCGGATTCGCGATGCCTTGTCCAGCAATATCAGGTGCGGAACCATGAACCGGCTCATACAGCCCGAAGCTGCCTTCGCCAAGCGAGGCGGAAGCCAGCATCCCGATGGAACCGGTCAGCATAGCCGCTTCGTCGCTTAGAATATCTCCGAACATATTCTCGGTGACGATAACGTCGAAGCTCGAAGGACGGCGCAGCAACTGCATCGCACAGTTGTCGACGAGGATATGCTCCAGCTCGACATCCGGGTATTGAGGAGCGATACGATTCACTGTTTCTCTCCAGAGGCGGGACGTTTCCATCACGTTCGCTTTATCGACTGATGCGAGCTTCTTGCGGCGCTTCTGTGCGATCTCAAAGCCTTGATGAGCGATGCGCTCGATTTCCTTCACGTTGTAGACGCAAGTATCGACGGCTTCTTGACCGTTCTCCGTCTCGCGACGGAACTTCTCACCGAAGTAGCTTCCCCCGGTCAATTCACGAACTACGATCAGATCTGTACCTTCGAGCACTTCAGGCTTCAATGTAGAAGCTTCCTTCAAGCAATCGAATATAACGGCTGGACGAATGTTGGAGAACAAGCCGAGCTCTTTGCGGATGCCGAGCAAGCCGGTTTCCGGACGAGTTTCCTTCGGGTTGTTATCCCACTTCGGTCCGCCTACAGCGCCAAGCAATACCGCGTCAGCGTCTTTGCAGATCGCAAGCGTATCTTGCGGAAGTGGAGTGCCATATTGATCGATAGCTATTCCACCGAATACACCGCGAGCGGTTTCGAATTTGTGGCCGAACAGCTCCTCGACCTTCTTCAATACTTTTTCTGCCTCGGCAATGACTTCTGGTCCAATTCCGTCACCTGGCAATATAGCGAGTTTTTTGACATCTGACATTATGGTTCACTCCTTGAATAGTTGATTTATATTCTCAGTTGTATCATACGACCCGCCATTTGACCAAGATATAATAACTATGATCTTTATAGCTTTTATCTATAACAGTTATAGGTAGAAAAAAATAGAAACATGCTAACAAATGCGATAGACTATACCTTAATAATTTGACTATTTGAATTATTTAATCTGAGAGGAGCTATCATGCAATGAACTATTCATTCTCCAAGTATACAGAAGGACTTCGCTCTTCAGCGGTTCGCGAAATCTTGAAGCTGACACAGGGCAACTCGATAATTTCATTCGCAGGCGGGCTGCCTGCTGAGGATTTCTTCCCGTTAGAGGCGGTCCAGAATTCATTCGAACGCGTATTCAAGAACGGCAAGGGCGCCCTGCAATACGGACTGACAGAAGGCTTCACACCGCTTCGCGAAGCAATCTGCCGACGGATGGCTGCCAAGAACATGCATGTGATACCAGACCATATGCTGATCACGACCGGCTCCCAACAAGCCATTGATCTATTGGCCCGTATCTATCTGAGCAGCGGCGACGTCGTTCTGGTGGAGAACCCTACTTACTTAGCCGCCCTGCAAATCTTCCAGGCTATTGGCGTGAAAGTAATCGGTGTAGACGCTGATGCGGATGGCATGAAGCTGGATGATCTTGAGAAGAAGCTGAAGCAGTATCAGCCGAAGCTGCTCTACGTCATTCCAACGTTCGCCAACCCTACCGGTAAAGTATGGAGTCTGGAGCGCAGGAAAGGCCTGCTCGCCCTGTGCAAGCCGCACAACGTGCTTATTCTGGAAGATGACCCTTACGGAGAGATCAAGTTCGATCCCGGCACCAACTATCCTACTCTCTTCTCTCTGGATACGCATCCGGACAATTGCGCCGTCATGTATACGAGCACCTTCTCGAAAACAGTCGTACCGGCGCTCAGGACCGGCTGGGTCATTGGCGACAGCCGTGTTATTCAGCAGCTAACCCGCGCCAAGCAGGCGGCTGATCTGCACTCCAGTACGCTGGACCAGCAAGCGCTACACCAACTGCTGACGCACTTCGATCTGGACGCGCACATCGGAACGATTCGTGTGGAGTACCATAAGCGGATGCTTCGAATGAAGGAGCTGTTGAGCGATACGCGGTTTGCGGACTTGCGATGGGAAGAGCCGAAGGGCGGGATGTTCTTCTGGGTCGAGCTGCCGGAATCGATTGATTCCTCCACCCTGTTGAAGCGTGCGGTGCAAGAAGGTGTTGCGTTCGTACCTGGCACCGATTTCTACGCAGAGCACGCACGCCTCAACATGCTGCGGCTGAATTTCACCCACACATCGCCTGACAACATGGTCGTCGGGATGGATCGTCTGGCAGCGGCATTAGCCGCATATCGTCAGCAAGCTTGAGTATAGCAGGCTCCACAGCCAAATACCCCCTATCAGTTGCAATTCCAACTGATAGGGGGTTATTCGTCTGGCCCGCTGAACGCTTAGATCAGCGACATGTTGTCGCGGCGGCTGGCGCCTGGCGACTTGCGCTTGTCGATCAGACGGTTGATCGCATCGATATAAGCTTTGGCACTCGCCTCAAGGATGTCGGTGCTAATGCCACGACCCTGTACGGAGATGTCACCTTGCTTCATCACAACATGCACTTCACCTAGAGCGTCCTTGCCTTGGGTAACAGACTTGATCGAATAATCGTCCAACTCGACGTCTTCCTGTGTCGCGCGATCGATCGCTTTGTAGATCGCATCGACGGACCCGTTACCGAGCGCCGCTTCTTCGATCGTATTGCCTTCCGCTGTCCGGACGCGGATCGTAGCTGTCGGTGTCGATTGGTTGCCGTACGACACTTGAATCGTTTCCAGCACGAACAATTCCGGCGTCTGGACGAGCTTCTCTTCGATCAGCGCACGAATGTCTTCGCCGCTTACCGTCTTCTTGCGGTCAGCCAAGTCCTTGAACTTGGCGAACGCTTCGTTCAATTGCTCGTCGGACAAGTCGTAGCCTAGATCGATCAGTCTCTCGCGGAACGCATGGCGTCCTGAGTGCTTGCCCAGAACGAGCTTGCTCTCTTTCAAGCCGATCGTCTCCGGCGACATGATCTCGTACGTCGTCTTCTCCTTCAGCATGCCGTCCTGGTGAATACCGGACTCATGCGCGAAGGCGTTGGCGCCGACGATCGCCTTGTTGCCCGGAACCGGCATACCGGTCAGCTTGCTGACCAGTCGGCTTGTACGGGCAATCTCATGCAGCACAAGCGACGTCTTCGCTTGGAAGAACTCCTGGCGCGTCTCAAGCGCCATCGCCACTTCCTCGAGCGACGTGTTGCCTGCGCGCTCGCCGATCCCGTTGATGGTGCCCTCGATTTGGTCGGCACCATTCAAGATCGCGGCGAGCGCATTGGCCGTCGCCATCCCCAGATCGTCATGGCAGTGCGCGCTCAACTGGATGGTCTCGATGCCGCGGACGTTCTCCTTCAGATGCTTGAAGATGTTGCCGTATTCAGCAGGCGTCATGTATCCCACCGTATCGGGGATGTTCACGACCGTAGCACCAGCGCGAATCGCCATCTCCGTTACTTCAACCAAGAAATCAAGCTCCGTACGAGCCGCATCCTCCGGAGAGAACTCGATCTTGCTGAAATACTTTTTGGCATGCTTAATCGCAGCTTCGGCTGTTTCCAACACCTGGTGCTTCTCCATCCGCAGCTTATGCTTGCGATGAATCGGAGAGGTAGCAAGGAACAAATGAATACAAGGATCCTGGGCGGCCTTCAACGCTTCCCGGACCGCTTCGATATCTTGCTCACGCGCTCGAGAAAGGCCGATGACACTAGCGTTCTTAACAGCGCGAGCCACCGCATCGACAGCAGCCAAATCGCCGGGTGAAGCAGCAGGGAAGCCGGCTTCCATCCGATCGACGGCTAATTTCTCGAGTTGGAGGGCAATCTCCACCTTCTCTTGAGTATTCAAGTTGACGCCGGGAGACTGTTCGCCGTCGCGTAATGTCGTGTCGAAGATATAGATCTTTCTCATCCTACACCTACCTCCTATTCCTGTTCTTTTTTCTTCTTCCCTCTTTTTGACGATTTTAAAAACAGTTAAAAAAATAAGTTCAATCCAAACGTTTAAGGAGTTGAGGTAATGTCCTAAGAGCGACTTTTGTGACCGAGTTTCCACCATCCGAAGGCCTATTCAATCAAGGAAACCCGGTCACAACGGAGCCGTGGACATTACCCAACGGATTAAACGTTATTTTGGATTGAACTTATTTTTCAAGCACTTGTTTTTATAAATTCGTCAAATTACTTCTTAATCCAATGCATCATATCGCGCAGTTGGCGTCCAACCACTTCAAGCTGGTGCTCGGATTCATTGCGGCGAGTAGCTGTCAAGAAGGCACGGTTCGATTGGTTCTCCAAGATGAAGTCGCGAGCGAATTTACCTTGTTGGATGTCGGACAGAACTTTCTTCATTTCTTTCTTCGTTTCGTCTGTGACGATGCGAGGACCCGTTACATAGTCGCCGTATTCAGCTGTGTTGGAGATCGAATGTCTCATTGTAGCCAAACCGCCTTCATACATCAGGTCAACGATCAGCTTCAGTTCGTGCAAGCACTCGAAGTAGGCGATCTCAGGCTGGTATCCAGCTTCAACCAATGTTTCGAACCCAGCTTTAACCAAAGCGGAAGTACCTCCGCAAAGAACCGCTTGCTCACCGAACAAGTCCGTTTCGGTTTCTTCCTTGAACGTAGTTTCGATAACGCCGGCACGCGTACAACCGATCCCTTTGGCATACGCCAAACCGATCGCATGGGCTTGACCGGAAGCATTTTGCTCAACAGCAATCAGCCCTGGTACGCCAAAACCTTCTACGTATACGCGACGAACAAGGTGTCCCGGCGACTTAGGTGCAACCATCAGAACGTCCATATCTGGGTTCGGTACGATTTGACCGAAGTGAATGTTGAAGCCGTGGGAGAACACAAGAGCTGCGCCTTTTTTGATGAAAGGCTTGATTTCTTCATTGTATACTTTCGCTTGTGTTTCGTCTGGCATCAAGATTTGGATCACATCAGCAAGTTTAGCTGCATCGGATACCGCATACACATCGAAGCCATCGTTCTTAGCTTGTTCCCAAGAACGACCTTCGCGAAGACCGATAATAACTTTCACACCGCTGTCGCGCAGGTTTTGCGCTTGAGCGTGACCTTGGCTGCCGTAGCCGATTACCGCAACGGTCTTGCCGGAGAGAACGGAGAGATCTGCATCTTTTTCATAGTACATTGTAACTGCCATGAGTATAATTGCCTCCTTTAATTTTAAACCCTATGAGTGGGCGTCCCGAGAAAGAACCGGAGTTTCTTCTCCGGACCCCCACTCATAGAGTAAGGTGTTAGATGATTAGAACGATTAGGCCAGCCCGCGAATCATAGCCGTTACGCCAGTGCGGGAAAATTCGCGAATACCGTAAGGCTTGAGCAATTCAGCCATCGCGTCAATCTTGTCAGTGTCGCCTACAACCTGGACAATCAGAGATGCCGGACCGATATCAACAACTGCCGCCCGGAACGTCTCAACGATACCGAGAATTTCAGGTCTTGCACTAGGTTCTGCATTGATCTTAATCAGGGCGATCTCTCTCGCTACCATCGGGTTCGAGCTCAGATCCACGACTTTGATGACATCAATCAGCTTGTAGAGCTGCTTCATCACTTGATCGAGCGTGCTATCATCGCCTGTAGTGACGATGACCATGCGGGAAAGCCCTTGTTCTTCGGATTCGCCGACCGTGATGCTCTCAATGTTGAAGCCACGGCGTCCGAATAAGCCGGATACCCGTTGCAGCACACCGGGCTGGTTGTTCACTAGTACAGAAATGGTAAGTTTTTTGGCACTCATTCCGAATCCCCCATTATCATCTCGCTAATAGTCGTACCTGCCTGGACCATTGGGAACACGTTCTCTTCCTTGCGAACGACGAAATCAATTACGACAGGACCTGGAGTATCCATAGCTTCCTGCCAAGCACGGCGGGCTTCTTCCTTGTTCGTGGCTCGCAAGCCCTTGACCCCATAAGCTTCAGCCAGCTTCACGAAATCTGGGCTACCGGCAAGGTCGATGTGACTGTAGCGGTTGCCGTGGATGATCTCTTGCCACTGGCGAACCATACCCAGCACCTGGTTGTTAATAATGACGACCTTGACTGGAATATTGTTGATCGCACACACAGCAAGCTCTTGCGCACACATCTGCATCCCGCCATCCCCGTTGATGGAGACGACCAGCTTGTCAGGATTGCCCATCTGCGCTCCGATGGCGGATGGGAATCCGAAGCCCATCGTGCCCAGGCCGCCGGAAGTAACCAAGGAACGCGGATTTTTGAACTTGTAGTATTGGGCTGACCACATTTGATGTTGACCTACGTCTGTTGTGACGATGGCCTCGCCACGAGTCGTCTCGCTGATCATCTCGATGACGTATTGCGGTTTCAGCTCCTCGTCCGAATCGATATACTTCAACGGGTACGTGGCTTTCAGATCGGATATCTGCGCGACCCAGGCTTTGGACTGCGCTGGCTTAGCCTTCGCATTCGCAGCCTTCAGCACAACCTTCACATCTCCGACAACCGGATAATCCACCTTCACGTTTTTACCGATTTCAGCCGGATCTACATCAATGTGAGCAATAGCCTTCGCCTTAGGAGCGAAGCCATCCAGTTTCATCGTTACACGGTCATCAAACCGGGAGCCGATTGAGATGATCAAGTCGGCGTTCTGCAGCGCATGGTTGGCTGTGTATGTGCCATGCATCCCTGGCATTCCCATCCACAACTCGTGTGCGCTAGGGAAACCACCCAAGCCGAGCAATGTGGTCGTGATCGGAATCTGCGTCTTGTTGACGAATTCGATCAATTCTTCGGATGCATTCGCGTACACGACGCCCCCACCTGCCAGAATAACCGGCCGCTCCGCTTGTTCGATCGCTTGCAGCAATTGATCCACTTGCTGCAAGTCAACTTCCATCGACGGCTTATATCCGCGGATATTCACCGTGTCTGGATAATAGAACGCCGTTGTATGGTTCGATACATCCTTCGGAATATCAATCAATACAGGGCCTTTACGTCCAGTATTGGCGATATGGAATGCTTCGTGAATGATTCGCGGCAAATCCTTGACGTCGCGGACCAAGTAGCTGTGTTTCGTGATCGGCATCGTAATGCCGGTGATGTCCGCTTCCTGGAACGCATCCGTACCAATGAACGGCCGTGCTACGTTACCGGTTATGACAACGAGTGGCACTGAGTCCATATAAGCCGTTGCGATACCCGTTACTAAGTTCGTAGCTCCTGGACCGGAAGTGGCTATACAGACACCAACCTTCCCAGTGGATCTCGCATAGCCGTCAGCCGCGTGAATAGCGCCCTGCTCATGACGAGTGAGTAAGTGATTGAAATCTTCGTTGCCGTGCATGGCATCATAAATATATAAAACCGCTCCACCAGGATACCCGAATACGCAATCAACGCCCTCCAACAGCAAGGAACGGAGCAAGATCTCCGAACCGGAAATCACATCGGGCTGCAGCAGTTTGTTACGCAACTCATCCTTGGACTTTTTCGCTTCCATTGATAATTGAACACTCATGAGTAATCCTCCTCTCAATCTGTGTCCCCTTGAAGCGATGCCAAGCGCTTGACATCTTCACCGGGGGACCGATTCCTCGTTAGCATGGACGGCACGCACAGTGCGCACATGCATCAAAAAACCCCTCTCATCCCTGCGCAAATAGTGCGCAAAGGGACGAAAGGGGTTAACTCTTCCGCGGTACCACCCGAGTTTGCCGTGCACCTCACGATGCTCGGCCTTAGCAAGTTGTCCTCCATAGGCTATAGCCCTGTCGGAGACCTGCGGCACAATAACGAGTGCCAATCCGATTTCCCCTACTGATCCGGAAGAATAAACGCAACCGTTGTTCAGGAAAACAGCTCCGAGGTGAGCTCGTTAATAAAGGATTATGGCGTAGGTTCCAGCAGTTCCTATCGCTCTCTGTACATAAGGGCCTTTATCACTTCGTCCTCATCATAGCCGATAACAAGTAGTGTAATGTTGAAATTAATTATAGCATCCCCAGATTATTAGTCAAGTCATTTTGCGAAAAGAACAGAAGCAAGCTATTTAGGAACAAATGGGGCCACTTTCCTATGCGGATAGATAAAGAAAAATCAAGTCTTTTGTGGATGAGTTCAGTTAGCGCGCGGGGACGGGCAGGTAGAGATGTGGCCTCTTCGAATTCCGAAATGCTGCAATAGTGCAGTTTTTTTCGTGCATAGTACCAACTTCCCCAATCACGACTGAACCGAGCTTTACTGCATCCTTCAAGGCAAGCAACTAAGGGGCAGTCTCCAGTCACCCCCAGAACCCCAAACACAGAAAAAGCTGCCCCTCGCGGGACAGCATTATCTACACCTGTATATTAAGCGTTGCCTTGAGCTTTCGCTGTGTTGGCCAAGCTCGTGAATGCATTCGCATCATTAACAGCCAAGTCAGCCAGCATCTTGCGGTTCACTTCAACACCAGCCAGCTTCAGACCGTGCATCAGCTTGCTGTAGGACAATCCGTTGATGCGGGCAGCCGCATTGATCCGCACGATCCACAGACGGCGGAAATCACGTTTCTTCTGACGGCGATCCCGGTATGCGTACATGAGGGACTTCATTACTTGCTCGTTAGCTGTTTTAAATAAACGGTGTTTGGAACCGAAATAACCTTTTGCAAGCTTCAATACTTTTTTATGACGACGACGAGTGACGAACCCGCCCTTAACTCTTGCCATAGTGTTCTACCTCCTAGAATTAGTCAAGCATTCGTGTATGATTACGTACTAACCTTTGATCAGGGACAATTGTTGCTTCAGGCGTTTTACGTCTCCTGTAGCCATAATAGGCTGACCGCTGAGCGTACGCTTTTGGCTTGGGGATTTACCATACATCAGATGGTTTTTGTAAGCCTTGTATCTCATGACCTTACCGGTCCCCGTAATCTTGACACGATCTTTCAAGCTGCTGTGCGATTTCATCTTCGGCATCTTAATTTCCTCCTTAGTTGACTTGCTTCGGTGTCAAGATCATGATCATACTGCGTCCTTCAAGCTTCGGTCTGCGTTCAACCACAGACAACTCTTCGACTTGGGCAGCCATACGTTCAAGAACTTTCTGACCGATACTAGCGTGGGTGATCTCACGTCCCCGGAATCGGACGGACAACTTTACCTTGTCCCCGTCACTCAGGAACTTGGCTACATTGCGCAGTTTAGTCTGGAAGTCGTGCTCATCGATCGTGGCGGACAAGCGAATTTCCTTAATCTCGACCACTTTCTGATTTTTGCGAGCTTCCTTCTCTTTCTTCTGCATTTCGTAACGATACTTGCCGTAATCCATAATCCGGCATACAGGTGGCTTAGCGGTTGGAGCTACGTTCACCAGATCGAGGCTCGCGTCGATAGCGATTTGAAGTGCTTCACGGATGGGCTTAATCCCTAATTGCTCACCCTCAGCACCGATCAAACGAACTTCCTTGACGCGAATTTCGTCGTTTACCATATGATCTTTACTAATAACGTTCCACCTCCAAAGTTGTGGTGCATGAATGAATTTCCCAAACAAAAAAAGATGCGAGCAGGTTTACACCGCCCACATCTCATCTCATTCCGCAAATCAACTAATCCGTTAGGATGAACGTTATGCGTGAACCAGCCAACATCGTTGGTCAGGTGAGAAGCGGGCGCCTCTGCTTGTTGCATATCTTGTTAAGACACTCTTGCTACTATACCATCATTCATGCGGCCTGTCAAACCATGTACTTCCATCGCATCGAACCCTACTTGCTCTGGATTTCCTCCATCCGGATCACCCGAGTATGCTGCGTATGGCTCCACGTTTTGTTGTTCTGCGTGAAGAACGCATATACCGTAATCGGCCACCAGGACGCCAGGAAGATCGGGTACGTAATAAGCGACAAGTAAATTTTCCACGACTTCACTCGTTCAAGCATGAGAGCAACCGGGAATTGCAAGTAAATGAAAGCTGTCAATCCGGTAACCAGGAGGCCCGGCACATGATCATACAGCGATGCGAGATGCGGTTCACCCGGCAACAGCTTGTCGCCATACAGAAAGGCACTGAACAGAAATCCTAGCATCACGTTGTACACGTTGATCGTGTAAATTGCGGTATCGATCTTGGATAAATTCCACTCTTTCAGCCCCTGCCACATCAGCGGGAAGAAGTAACGTCTTGCTACCGCGAAGTGTCCCTGCATCCAGCGTAACCGCTGACGGGCTGAAGCCTTGAATGTCAACGGCTTCTCGTCGAACACCTTGGCATCGTAGTTCATAACCGGGTTAATCCCGCGCTGTACACAACGAACGGTGAACTCCAGATCCTCCACAAGGCTCGTAGCGCCCCAGCCCATTTCCTTGAGCAAGGTCGATTCGAAACACATTCCAGTTCCGCCCAAGTAGTTGGCCAGCCCCAGGTTCGTACGAGGCAGCTGCCACAAGCGGTTGCAATACCAATACGTAATACCATAAGCTGCCGTAATCCATGAATCATGCGGGTTCTTCGTATCTAGATACGCTTGGATAACGCGCTCCCCGGAGCAGAGATCGTTGTTCATATGCTGCAGGAAGTCCAAGCTGACTAGATTGTCCGCATCCAGAACGACGACACCGTCGTACGATCTTGGCATCTTCCACAGCTCCTTGAGCATCCACTCAAGTGCATAGCCTTTGCCACGCAGATGCGGGTTTTGCCGAACACAGGCATGAACGCCCAAGCTTCTGGCGATATCCGCAGTTTGGTCAGTACAGTTATCACAAATGACGAATACGTCATACAGTTCTTTCGGATAGTCCATCTTCTTCAAATTCTCGATCAGCGCGCCGACGACCTTCTCCTCGTTATGTGCAGCGATCAGTACCGCGAACGATTTTTGTGCCGGGTGGCTCACAGTACGTTTCCGTCTGTAGTAACCGAAGAAAGTAAAGAACAACTGGTACCCGCCCATGAAAGCCAACAACACTTGCATGGTGAGTACGAAATAATCCAACATGGATGACCCCCCTTTTTTTTATAAATGACCCAAGTTTCTCTCTAAGACTCATTTTGTTTTTGTTGTATAAATATGGATTCGCAATTATAGACGTGACCGAATATGATTTTCCTCTCTTTACTCCAATTTGTCAAAATCCCATTTTCGCTGCTATTAGTCAGAAATGATGGTTTAAAGGGATTTTATCGACTTTTGCAGCGATTGCCTTAGGGAATACAGCCGATTCCTTCGCATTAACGCTCATTTGCTTTAAAATTAACATTTTGGTGAAAGGTATGAGTTCCATTATACTGGACAGACAGGTCCGAAACAACCTTATCGAAGTCCTATTTTGGACCTGGAAGCCGGGAGCGGATTCGACTTTTTTCGAGCCCTTCACTATGTAATCCACTGCTCAGTATATCCATTTAGCGGTTGCTTGAATATCATCTTCGATATTAAAATTTTTCTAATTTCAATTATTACTCGGTTAACACTCCACTAACAAATCCATTCTATACTAGAACTATCACGAAATTTATGGAGGGATCCTCATGAGCCGTGTCGTAAGCTGGTTGCAGCAACATGAAAATGAATTGTTTTTCTGGGTGAACCGCCGCATGCGTCATGCCGTTCTGGATCGTGTCTTTACTGTCATCACCCATATGGGCGGGGCTTCTGCGACTATTGTAGCTTGTCTTAGCATAGCATTAGTCATGAAGGGAGAATGGCGATTGGCCGCATGGCAGGCTCTCATCGCTCTGGCCGCAAGTCACATTCCGGTAGCCTGGGTGAAGAAGAAATACCCTCGTCAGCGCCCTTATATCGTACATCCCGGTGTGAATTTGTGCAAAAATCCGTTGAAAGATCATTCGTTTCCTTCCGGTCATTCAACTGCTATATTCTCGGTCGTCATCCCGTTCGTGTCCATGGCTCCCATAACCGGACTCTGGCTGCTGCCACTAGCTGGCATGGTTAGTCTGTCGCGAATCTACTTAGGCCTGCATTACCCATCCGACTGTATCGCGGGAAGTTTGCTTGGCATTGGCGTTGCTGTCGTCTCAGTTGCATTCGTCGGTTGAATTGGTTATTGTTAATATTAACCAGTTATTATTAAAAAAGGTTAGGTGACGACCGTGAAAAAGAAACGGATCTTGCTGTTATCCGAAGGTTTCGGATCGGGCCATACACAAGCCGCCCACGCCTTATCTGTGGGACTGCGTCAGCTCTCGCCGGATTTGCGGACACGCGTAGTTGAGCTCGGCGCCTTCTTGCATCCGACATTGGCACCTTGGATCTTCACTGCATACCGGAAGACGATCACCTCTCAACCGAAGCTTTATGGCCTTGTCTATCGTTCCCAATATAAGAAATCGCTTAACCGCATTTCCCAATTGGCCCTGCATCGAATTTTTTATAGTCAAACCGCTGAGCTTATTCGACACCTTAGACCGGATACGATCGTTTGTACACATCCTTTTCCGAATATTGTCGTATCGCGACTCAAGCGTGCCGGGCTCTCCATTCCGCTCTGCACGGTCATCACTGACTACGATGCTCATGGCATGTGGCTGAACCCAGAAGTTAACAAGTACTTAGTATCTACGTATGAGGTCAAGGAAAAGTTGCAACAGCACGGTGTTCCTGAAGGCCATATCGAAGTGACCGGCATTCCTGTTCACCCTAACTTCTGGCAGCCGCATAACCGGGATGAGGTAAGACAGCGATTCGGACTGCAGGACATTCCCACCGTTCTCGTCATGGGCGGCGGGTGGGGAATGGTCGACAAAGAAAACTTGATGTCTTACATGACAAGCTGGCGGGAGCACATTCAGTTTATTTTTTGCCTGGGGAGCAATGAGAAGGTTCGCACTCAGTTAGCGGAAGAGCCGTTATTCCAACATCGTAACATCCACCTGCTGGGGTTCACCCGCGAAGTGGATAAGCTGATGGACGTGTCCGATCTACTGATCACGAAACCCGGCGGGATGACCTGTACGGAAGGGTTAGCCAAGGGGATTCCGATGTTGTTCTACAGACCGATTCCGGGTCAGGAAGAAGAGAACTGCCAGTATTTCACCGAGCACGGTCTCGGTGAGCAGATCAAGTCGCTCGATACACTCGATCGCTGGTTCGACAAGTTAATTCGACATTATCCGACGCTTCAACATAGCCGGACAAGCATGACTCCCGACTGGCAGTCTTATACCCCGCATCAGTGCTCACAGGCCGTTATGGAAATGTTGTGGGCGTAGGGATTCAAGCAAAAAAACACCTTCCGAACTTGGAACTTGGAGGTGTTTTTTGCTATGCGAAAGCAAGCCGCAATAAGGCTGCGCTGTTCCGCGATTCCTATTCAATCCTTGTCTGCATCATCAGTAGCGGTATCATCGTGTTCCTGCTGAGGAGCGGCCTTCAGCTGTTCGAGATGCTTCTGAAGCGCAGATCCGCCAATGACGACTTCCATCCGATGAATCGGAAAGCCTCGCCCGGAGAACTTGCTCTCATATTCGGTCATCACATTGTTCGGCGCCGGTCCGTCCGCATGCAAGTCAAGCGAGATGTTCCGCATCCGCAGCCCGAGATCCGCGAATGTATTCAACGAAAATTCGAACAATGTGCGGGAATCGGTCTTGAAATGAATTTCTCCACGCTCATTCAACAGCTGTTCATACTTGTGCACAAATCCGCTGTGCGTCAGCCGGCGACGGGCATGCTTCTTCTTGGGCCATGGGTCGCTGAAGTTCAGGTAGATTCGCTCGATCTCTCCTTCTGCGAACGCTTCCTCGATTCGTTCAATGTTCATCCGCGCAAGCGCTAAATTGTGAGGAGCTCCTCCATCTTCGCGATCCGCAGCGATCCGAGCCTTCTCGCTCGCTCTGCGAACAAGCTCGTCATACATATCGACGCCAATGAAGTTAATATCTGGATGAAGGACGCTCATCTCTGCTATAAATTTGCCCTTCCCCATCCCGAGTTCGACATGAATGGGCTTGTCATTGCCGAAAAACTCCGCCCACCGGCCTTTATAATCGCTAGGGGTCAAGATCACCAGCTCCTGCTGGCGTTCGATCGCTTCCCGAATTCCTTTTCTGCCTCTCAACCGCATGATTCGCTTATCCTCCAATAACACACTAATGTAGTCCCATCATACAGCAAAAAGAAAGCCTCCTCAACCGATCCTACGGATCCGATGAAGAGGCTTCCTGTACAATTAAACGTCCAACGTGTAGTAGTGAACCTTCTCGCTCTCGGGGAGCAGCCTGTGCTCCAACTCGCGACGCAGCTTGCGCTTGGCACTTAACGCCACTTGGCTCTTCGGAAGAAACCGTTGCCCGCCGCTTAGCGCCAATGCTTCCTTCACTGTCAGTTGAATCATGATCGTTTCATCGCCGTTCGGAATTTGAAATTCAGAATTCATTGTTCTCACCTCTCGGATTTTTTTCCAGTTTGCCCAATGCTGAACAAGTCTATGAATCCAAGTACGATTAAGTGGCGAAATGCCTGCTGCAACTTGCTAATTCTTGATTTTAATATAACACATCATGTTAGGTTTAGCAAGAAAAAAAGCTAACATGAAAGGCCTCTTTTTTCCAGCAAATATTGCTATTTTTCCCCATTCCGCCTACACTTCTTATATGACATTTTTCTCAATGGAGCGTGGATATTATGCCTTGGTATTGGGTAGCGGCGGGATTATACCCTCGTACGTAACGCTTCATCTAAATATTACATCCGAACCGAGGATTTATTGGTACAACCCAGGCGATTTTGATACAATAGTGTGGTAAAGAACCCCTATTCAAGAAAAGGAGCTTCAACAACCTATGAACGGCATGATCCAACATCGAGCTCCTCTTCTCTGGGGAGATAAGCGATTTCATACATGGAATTACGAGATGCGTGAACAGTTCGGCTGCAAGGTGTTCAAGGTTATGCTGGACGCCGGATTCACATGTCCGAACCGGGACGGCAGCATCGCCGCAGGTGGCTGCACGTTCTGCAGTGCGCGCGGGTCTGGAGATTTCGCTGGCAGCCGTCGGCATGATCTGGTCACCCAATTCAATACGATCCGCGATTTGCAGCACCAGAAATGGCCGGAAGCTTCTTATATCGGTTATTTTCAAGCGTATACGAATACGTATGCACCAGTGGATGAGCTGCGGGAGTATTATGAAGCGATTTTGCAACAGCCTGGAGTAGTAGGGCTATCCATTGCAACGCGGCCGGATTGCTTACCTGATGATGTCATCGAATACTTGGCCGAGCTGAACGAGCGGACTTACTTATGGCTTGAGATGGGCCTTCAGACGGTTCACGAGGAAACCTCTACTCTCATCAACCGGGCTCACGACACCCAGTGCTACCTGGACGCCGTTGCTAAGCTGCGTAAGCATAACATCCGCACTTGTGCGCATATCATCTATGGACTGCCTGGCGAGACGCATGAGATGATGCTGGACACAGGTAAAGCTGTTGCCAACATGGACGTGCAGGGGATCAAGATCCATCTGCTGCATCTAATGCGCAAGACACCGATGGTTAAGCAGTATGAAGCCGGGTTGCTGCGGTTTCTTGAGAAGGACGAGTATGTGAAGCTCATTGTCGATACGCTTGAACTTCTGCCCCCCGAGATGATTGTCCATCGTCTGACCGGAGACGCGCCGCGGGACTTGCTGATCGGCCCCATGTGGAGCCTGAAGAAGTGGGAAGTGCTTAATGCGATCGACGATGAATTGAAGTCAAGGGAAACGTGGCAAGGGAAGTATTGGACGTAGAATGTAGAGTCAACAGAATAGGAAGAGCAGATCAACAATTCCTGGGGAGGAATGAAAATTGGCGAAGAGTTGCAAGGCAAGTAAGACCAATAAAAGGAAGAGCATACGAGGAACCGCTTTACTGGCTTCGCTAGCGATCATGCTGACCGTATCAGCCTGCGGAGAGGCTAAGCCTTACAAGCCCCAAGCTACAGATACCGGCTCCAGCAAAAATATTACCGATCCAGCCACAGCCAACGCATCACCAGCCAAATCTGAGCCGGTCAAGACAACACAGCCTTCTCCTACACCGGCAGCTCAAGGGCAAGGAGCCAATTCATCCAGTTCGCCTAGCTCGGCTCCAGCTACAACAGCACCAACGCCTACACCGACCAAGCCTGTAGCTGACGTCTCGAAACCGGTGACAACCACACCAGTTCCAGCGTCAACAGCTACAATTGTGGCATCAGCTACACCAACGTCTGCTCCGATTACAGCACCTTCGGCTACACCGGAGCCTAAGCCGACTCCGAGCGCGTCACCTACTCCAGCCCCAAGCGAACCAGCGAAGACTGCTGGCGCGTCGGCTGACGCGGAGGCTCTATTCAAGGCAAGTTGTATTGCTTGCCACGGCGATCAGTTGCAAGGCAAGAGCGGTCCGAATCTGCAGAAGGTAGGCGCACGCAAAACGAAGGAACAAATCATCACGCAGATCAATAAAGGCAGTACCAAGATGCCTGGCTTCGAGAAGTCGCTAGATGAAGCTTCCGTCGAAGTGTTGGCCGCATGGCTCGCAGAAAAGAAATAAGGAACTGGGAAGTTTGGAGGACGGGGAAGTCTCGATGACTTCTCCGTTTCTTATGTGTTAAGGCATGATTGACCATCCGGTGGAGCATGTGGTATCTTTGGCATCGATAAAGCCATATTGGATAAGGGTAAGGTGGGAACGACGTGGGATTTCGATCGGTATTGAGCTGTGCCCAGCAATGGGCAGCGGAACGAATCAGGCCCGGCGATACCGTGGTCGATGCAACGGTAGGGAACGGTGTGGATACACTGTTTCTATGTCAAGCAGTTGGACCGACAGGAGCCGTGTTCGGCTTCGATATTCAAGAACGGGCGCTAACGCAAGCCCGCAACCGTATCAACGCGCATGGCGGAGACCGTAGCGCACAGCCCGAGCTGTTCCTGCGAAGCCATTCTGATATGTTGGCGACACTGCCGTCCGCTTCCATAGGACTAGTCTCAGCCGTTATGTTCAATCTCGGCTACTTACCGGGCGCTGCTAGCGACAGCAGCGGAGAGAGCGGCTCTGCGGCTCCCCCTGTGATTACGCGACCTGAGACAACACTGCCTGCACTCGATGCTGCGCTTCGTTTGCTGAAGATTGGCGGCATCGTGACGATCGTCCTGTACAGTGGACATGATGGCGGCGGTACGGAGGCTGAAGTGGTCCGTTCTTGGGCGGAGCTGTTGCCGCAGGAGCAATACCAGGTCGTATGCTACCGATTCATCAACGTCAAGGCAGAAACACCTTACTTAATAGCCGTTCTCAAGAAACCGCCTGTCAATTCGAATAAGGAGTGAATGAAGTAATGACGATACAACCTTATCCCTTGCAATTTCAACCCGAAATGAAAGAACGCGTCTGGGGAGGCCGCGCATTGGAGCAATTCGGACTAAAGCTGCCGGACGGCCCCATTGGTGAAGGCTGGATGATCGGAGATCATCCGAACGGAACGACGAAGGTGATGAATGGAGCGTTAGCCGGCCTCGGATTGGATGAAGTGAGAGAGCAATATGGCGAGTCGTTCTTCGGAAGCAAAGGTTATTCTGCAGATGGCGGACGCTTCCCACTCCTGATCAAGCTGCTGGACTGCAACGACGATCTGTCTATTCAAGTACACCCCGACAACGATTACGATCAGCTACCTTTGGGCGAGCTGGGTAAGACCGAAATGTGGTACATCCTAGATGCGAAGCCTGGCGCCAAAATCATATATGGCATGAAACCCGGCGTTACCCGTGAAAGCTTCGCCCAAGCGATCAAGGAAGGTCGCATTCTGGAGCACCTGCAAGAAGTTGATGTGAAGGCTGGTGATTCGTTCTACATTCCAGCCGGAACCGTGCATGCGCTCTGTGCTGGTGTTCTAGCCGCAGAAATTCAGCAGAACTCGGACACGACGTACCGCCTGTACGATTACAACCGTCCCGGACTGGATGGGAAACCAAGAGAATTACATATCGAGGACTCGTTGAACGTTATCGCCTACGAAGGCAGCGGAGCCAGCCGCATGACGACGGAGCTCGATCATACGAACGAGTGGCTGACATTGGCACAGTCGCCCTACTTCAAGGTCGAGAAAGGAACTGTCGGCGGCAACTGGCAGTTGCAGACGACCACGGACAGCTTCGTCATTCTAGTCGTCTGTGATGGAACAGGAACCGTGAACTGGCCGGGCTCCAATGAAGGCATTCCGGTGAAACCAGGCGATTGCTTCCTGTTGCCTGCATCCCTTGGTCTGTACTCCCTACAAGGCAGCTTTACCGTTCTCCGCAGCTACTTACCTTGATGACTTCCAGGAGACGATGAAATGGAACACCCCACATTAGAAATGTTGCTCTTCCTTATTACCGCCGGATTTCTGGCGTCGTTCATTGATTCCGTTGTTGGCGGCGGGGGCTTAATCTCAGTCCCCGCCTTGCTGTTGACTGGACTTCCGCCCGGCATGGTGCTCGGCACGAACAAGCTCGGCGGCACAGCTTCGTCGCTCACAAGCTCCGCTTCGTTCCTGCGCTCCGGCAAGATCAACATGCGCCTCGTCCGTCCATTGTTCCCCCTTGCACTAGCCGGTTCCGTAGCCGGGGCGGTAACCGTGAAGTTCGTTCCGGCCCCGTTCCTGAAACCGATTGTCGTCGTGCTGCTCGTACTCGTTACCTTGTATACGCTATTCAAGAAAAACTGGGGAAGCCATTCCACATACAAAGGATTAGGCAAGCGAACTGCCCTGTTGAGCGGTGTTGTAGCGCTTGTGATTGGCTTCTACGACGGATTCTTCGGTCCAGGTACAGGCTCATTCCTAATCTTCGCGTTTCTACTGCTTGGCTTCGACTTCGTCGGTGCCGCGGGCAACGCCAAGGTATTGAACTTGGCCAGCAATTTCGGCAGCTTGATCACCTTTTCCATTATGGGATACGTTAATATTTATTATGGGCTGCCCATGGCCATCTCCATGGTGTTCGGCGCCTTGGTCGGCTCCCGACTTGCTATCCGCAAGGGCGTTGGTTATGTTAAGCCATTGTTCGTGATCATGTCGACGTTGCTGATCGGTAAGCAAATATGGGATTTCTTTCACACATAATAAGCAGATTGGTCTACAACCGATTCGCAGACACAAGGAGTTGTATCGTATGACAAACGCATCATCCGGGAGTATGAACGCCGTCTGGCTCTATCTTGGCAAAGAAGTACGCAATGAGCAGGAAGTCCAACAATTCGTGGAATGGTGCAGCCAGAATCGGATCGGGAAGGTGCTCGTTCATCTTACTTGGCAGGGTGACCACAACGATGCTCTGAGGGAACAAGTTGCAGCTTTAACATCCGCTTGCGCTGTCGCGAGAATCGAAGTCCATGGGATGGTCGGGGCGCTTGTTGAGCGTACGTCCGATCGCAGCAAGCTGCTGTTCGATGATCCTTCCTGCTATTGCGTCGATATACATGGTATTAACAGCTGGGACGAGCCAGTAGCAGGAACCGCCTATGTACTTGACCCCAGCAACCCGCGTGTTGTGAAGGCAATCAGTGAAGGCAGCCAGAGGCTGCTGGATACGTTCCCAGGACTGGCAGGCATTCATCTGGATTTTGTCCGGTATTACTACTTCGATAGCGTATTGACGGTTGACACGAAGAGTGCAGGCCATTGGCTGGGCTGCATCCCCAAACCTGGAGAGCCGATCCGAATGGAGACAGGCAATGGCGTTCGCACGACCTTCTTCGTGGAACAAGCGACGAACGTATTCAACGACCCTCCGATCGGAGACAAGCTCGTGCTAAGACACGAGTACCGCTTCTGCTTCTGTGACACCTGCGTCAGCGGGTTCTCTGCTCATAGCGGCATCCAACTGCCGGCGGAGCTGGAGATTGGTACGGGCAGTGAAGGTGACGAAGACCGTGTTAGCCGCGACGGCAGCAGTATCAGCGGCCAAGTGAGCGATAATCGCGTGAATGAGCGCGCCGTCTGGATGATGCAGCAGCATCCGCAGGAGTGGGCCGACTATCGGGCTGGCCTGATCACCGCGCTGATCCGTTCCATCGGCAGGGCCGTCAAGACAGCACATCCAGCAGCACAGCTGTCTGCGACGATCTGGTACAATGCACCATACGGCAACGAACTACGGCATGAGCCGCTAAGCCCCGGCAGCGAGTACGATTGTTTCGGGCAGAAGTGGCAGGATTGGGCCTCACAGGGACTAGTGGACTTTCTCTGCCCGATGGACTACTGGCTCGGACCAGACAGCTTCACCCAGGTGGTGGAAGCTCAGGTACGGGGAGCGGGGTCCGTACCAATCTATCCCGGACTTCTGAACTCATCCGAATATGGGATGACAAGCGAGGATTGGCTGCAGTATGAGCAACAGGCCCTTTCTCTGGGCGCCAGCGGAATGTGCTTCTTCCACTACGGTTCCTGGAAGAGCGTCATCTAGCTGCTTTGACTCCCTCTAGCAAATCGTGATTTAATAGAAGTAGAGTGGAAAGGAGCGTAATAAGCATGCAGCGTATGAAGTCCATCTTGAAAGAATGGATTACTCCACTGGCCATTGCTGTCATTCTCAGCTTGCTGGTTCAGACTTATGTCGCCCAAGCCGTCAAAGTACCGACAGGCTCCATGGAGCCGAACATCGAGATCAACGATCGTCTGATTATGGAGAAGATGCTCAAGTTTACAACTTGGTCACATGGAGACATTGTTGTATTCAACCACGACGCTGGAGGCTCAGGAAGTACAGGAACGGTACGTTACGTGAAGCGGCTCATCGGTCTTCCTGGTGACACAATCGAGATTCGAGGCGGCGAGCTGTTCCGCAACGGCGAGAAAGTGGACGAGCCTTACTTGACTGTCAAAATGAATTATTCGTTCGGGCCGATCCAGGTACCTGATAACCAATATTTCTTCATGGGTGACAACCGCAACAACAGCTATGACGGCCATCTATGGCCCAACCGCTTCGTGAATGAGAGCGAACTCGTAGGTAAAATCATTTTCCGCTTCTACCCCTTCACTAATGTAGGAACAATGTAAGTTGATCCGACAACAAATAACCCGTGTGTAAGTGAATCGACATTCACTTTGCACATGGGTTATTTTAATAGGTCGCTTCTAAGGCATTTCAAATAAATATAATAACAGGTACGATACAATTAAAGACATAATAAAGAAATGTTATTGCTTGAGGAATCGTTTACAATGGGGAGGAATCATTCCTATCTAACATGAAATGAGGTTGTACGATGAAAAAACTGGCTATCGAAGGCGGTACTCCCGCCCGCAGCAATCCATTGCCGCCCAATTACCCTGGTGCGGCGGTTATGGGTCAAGAGGAGGCCGATTTCGCATCCAAGGTCATTCTGGCACAGTCTCCTTTTCGATACTATTCACCTAATCCGCAGACCGCCGCTGAAAAGCTGGAAGACGCCATGTCCGCTGAGATGAACATTCCGTATGTGCTGGGCGTGACATCTGGAACAGCCTCCTTGATCGTATCCATGAAAGCGCTTGGCATCGGCTATGGCGATAAAGTGATCGTGCCGGCCAATACGTTCCTCGCTACGCCTGGTGCCGTCGTCTGCTGCAATGCCGTACCGGTATTCTGCGACATCGACGAGAGCCTCAACCTCGACCCGGCCGCCTTGGAACAAGTGTACGACGAAGATGTGAAAGCGATCATCGTCGTGCCTATACTCGGCAACCCGGTCGATATGGATCCTGTCATGGCTTTTGCTCGGAGCAAAAACATCGCCGTCATCGAGGATGTGGCGCAATCGTGCGGTGTCAAGTACAAAGGCCAATACGGCGGCACCATTGGCACCATTGGTGCATTCAGCTTCCAGATGAACAAGATCATAACCGCGGGCGAAGGCGGCGCTGTCGTTACACGCGACTTGAAGCTGTTCGAGCGCGCGCTGCGCTACCACGATCAAGGACTCGTCCGTCACCGTACCCGCTACGGAATCGATTCCTCGGACGACGAATTCGCTATCGTGGGCCAGAACTACCGGATGAGCGATATTACCGGAGCGGTCATATTCGAGCAGTGGAAGAAGCTTCCTAGCATTGTCGCTTCCATGAAGAAGAGCCATGAAGCGATCAGGTCGGCGCTCGCAGCCCAATTCCCAGAGCTTCAATTCCGTCATTGCCCCGACCCGGAAGACGGACAAATCGGCTCCAACTTGGGCATTATTCTACCCTCAGCCGAAGCCGCAACCAAGTTCAATCAAGCCATGGCCGCCGAGAACATCGGCACGCACATCCTGTATGCCGGCAAGGCAGCTTACCGCACACCGGCGATCTTCAACCAACGAACGTCGGATAAAGACAATTTCCCGTTCAACTATCCATTCAAGAATCCGGTCGTTTATACAGAAGATATGTGTCCGCGTGCCATTGACCTCCTTCCTAGAACGACATTCCTCCCGATTGCTCCGACATTGAAGGAGCAGGATGTGGAAGAAATTATTGAAGGGGCGACCAAGGTGCTTCACTCCCTTAGGGAGCAGTCGCTCGTAGGGAAATCTTAATAAGCGGAAGAAGCTGCTCCAGGCCGACACCCATCGGCAGTGTGGGCAGCTTTTTCTTCATCACAGGAGACCATCGTTATGTCCAAACCGCCCCTACCGAATCGCTGGGTCATCATGCAAGTTATTAATCTCGGTACGTTCATGAACACGCTCGATGTCGGCATCGTCAATCTGGCCTTGCCTACGATGGCCCATGAATTTACGACTACGCTCGCCTACGTCCAGTGGGTCGTCACCTCGTACTTGCTTACGATGGTTGCCCTGCTGCCGATTCTGGGCAAAATCTCCGACCGGTTGGACCGGCGGCGTATCTACAGCTGGGGGTTCTTCATCTTTGGCATCGGGTCGTTGTTCGCCGCCGTGTCGTTCAGCCTGGGGACGATTATCGCCTCCAGATGCGTACAGGGCATCGGCGCGGCGATGATCATGGCGAACAGCCAAGCCATGGTACGGGCCATCTTCCCCGACCATGAACGTGGCAAAGCGCTCGGTGTTAACACCATCGTCATGTCGATCGGCACGCTGTCCGGTCCGGCGGTAGGCGGCTTCCTGATGGAAATTGCCGGGTGGCCGCTGCTGTTCTGGATCAATGTGCCAATCGGCGTGCTAGCGCTTATTCTCGGGCTGCGCTGGTTCCCCGATACTGAGCGCGCTTACCACCCGCTCGACATCTTCGGTTCGATCCTGCTAGCGGTGGCGACTACGCTCTTGCTCTATGCCTCGGTTGTCGTCGAACAGAACGGCTTCACTAGTCTCGTGCTTGGCATCGGAGGCGTCGGCATCGTCCTGCTGGTCGTGCTTCTCCTGTATGAGCGGAAGCTCGAGCATGGCATACTCGACAAGGTGCTGTATACGAACAAGTATATCGGCATCGGCAACTTGTCGGCTTTCCTGTTCTACGCCGCTCAGATGGCGTCGCTCATTCCTATCACGTTCTACATGCAGAACGTGCTGCAGTTGTCGACGCGGTCGACCGGCCTGCTCCTGGCCATTCAGCCCATCTTCATGGGGCTGATGGGCCCGGTGGCCGGCTGGTACCGCGACCGCTATGGCGCGCGCATCCCGACGACGGCAGGAGCCGTCTGCTGCGCGCTCGCGATGCTGCCGATCATAATCGGCAGCGAAGTGTCGGCCTGGGACACTGCCGCCTACTGCACGTTGTTCGGCATGGGCAGCGGGCTGTTCCTTGCCTCGAACAACGCCGACATCATGGGCAACGCCCCCGCGAACAAGGCGAGCCTCGTCGGCAGCATGCTGGCGCTCATCCGCTACCTGGGGATGATCGTCGGCATCGCCCTGGCTGTGTTGCTCGTCGGCAATCTCGGCGGTATCGCCGTGGACGCGGCTGAGCTAACGCCGAAGGTGCGCTTACTATTCACGCTATGCTGCGCGTTCGCGCTTGGCTTGACCGTCTTCAGCTGGATGCGGCCGAAGAGCCGAGGGATCTGATTCTTTTGGATTTTTCTAACAAGGCTCAATGTATACTAAAGTGGCGGTAGTCAACTATTGCTGATATACTAGGATCAGACGAAGAACGTCCTTTATTGCCGCATGGCAAGGGGGGCGTTCTTTTTTTATTTACTAGAGGGGAGACGAGAATTGCATGGATTTTGATCAAGCGTATTCCGCATTTATTGAACGTCACATAGCGAGCAGGACAGGTGAACGACGAGGTCGCTTGCTACGTGGACACAACTTTGCCGAGAAATTGCTTCTGCAACACTTATGGTGGCCCCTATTCGGAAACTTCGACCATCTGCACCCGGAATATGAGGTGTTCGACTGGAATCGAAAGTCACAGTTTATTGACTTGGCTTTCCTTCCATCGTCCGGTCAATTTGGCCTTGAGTGCGATGGTTTTCAAAGCCATGTTAAGGACATGGATCGAGAGAAGTTCAGCTATTTGCTGAATCGCGAAACCTTTCTGACCGGTATGGGGTGGACCATGATTCATTTTTCATTTGACGATGTGCAGCACCGTCCAGAGCTCTGTCGTATGCTGCTGCAGCACGTCATCGGGCCACATTTGATACGCACCACATCTCCACCCCTTCCTCCCATGGAGAAGGAGCTCCTTCGCTTTGCTTGGAATTTGGGCAGGCCAACTCGGCCCCGAGATGTGATGCAGAGGTTCGAGGTGCACTTCCGTACTGCGCGCAAGATGCTCCAAGGCTTAGTAGATAAACAGCTTATTCGCCCGGTTGTGAAAGGTACATATATCATCAGCTACGAACCGATCGAGGGGTCGTTGTACAAGATGCTATAGTTATGAATTGGGGCTGTCGTGCGAAGGGAAGCGGAAGTAGACGAATGGCTGGGAGAGAATCGGTGATGCAAGAACCAGTAGGCGGGGTAAATTAAGCATTATATCGATGAAGACGGCGGCGTGAAGCTTCCCTTGGAAAAGTGTTGCACAAAGTGCCATATCCCCAACATGAAATAAGCTAAAGCTCAATAATGTGGCACTAAATGTAACATTTTTTCGAATATACCTAGAAAAACAACAAAAATGTTGCATTCTATGCCATATTTCGTTTGGATACTGCCTTTCAGAGGAAAAATGTTGCAAAATGTGCCATATTATCGGAATAGGCTCGTGGATAGAGCAATTGCAGTCCACACCCATCCAATGCGGCTGCTGAGAGTTACACAAAAAAACTGCGTCCTCTGTCGCACAAGGCAACGGGACGCAGGATAAGGGAACCAAACTATCATTATGGCAAGTCGATCAACATGAAGAAACTATCGTGTTCCGCCTGCAAGACGAGTGCAGACTCTTCCGTTATACGCGCTGAATCGCGTTCTCCCAACCGGTTGCCATTAAGCGTCAGCGAGCCTTCGATCACGAACACGTAAGTGCGACGTGAGGAGCTTTGCTCGAAAGTAATCTTCTCCTCAGTGTCTAAGCGGGACAAGTACAAGGTCATATCCTGATGAATATGAGCGACACGATGCTCCGAGTGTGGCTGACTGGACACGACGGGAAGCAACGCATTATGCATGGCGTTCTGATCATATGCAAACTGTTCATAAGACGGCTCTAGCCGATTGAGCTGAGGGAGGAACCAGAGCTGGAGCAGTTCCAGTGCCTCTTCCTTGGATGGATTGATCTCCGAATGGGTGATGCCCGTTCCGGCTGTCATCCGCTGCACCTCGCCAGGGCGAAGGATTTCTTTGTTGCCCATACTATCTTGATGCTCCACTTGGCCTTTCAGCACGACCGTAACAATCTCCATCTCCCGGTGAGGGTGCATACCGAATCCATTGTCCGCCTGGATAATGTCATCGTTAAACACGCGCAACGGTCCAAAGCTCATGTTCTCAGGGTCGTAATAATCAGCAAAGGAAAATCCGAAACGACTGTGCAGCCAACCGTGATTGGCTGTATAACGATTGCTTGCCGGATATACTTGAATCATAACAACATCTCCTTTAAGATGAATTAGAACAACAAATGATCCAATGAGTAGGCACCTGCTCCTGAGAGCGCAATACCGAGCGAGATGGCGATTAGGACAACATTATATTCAATGCCTCCTGCTGTAACCCAAAATCCGTTCTTGCCGTGAACTTTCACAATGCTGACCAACATCGTTGCGATGATCATAACTGCTGCAAGCGGAGTAAGCAACCCGGCTGCGAATAATAGGCCTCCGACCGCTTCCATCAATCCGGCGATAACAGCCATTAGAATACCCGGGCGAATCCCTATCGATTCCATCCAACCGCCCGTTCCTTTGGGACCGTAACCACCGAACCAACCGAACAATTTTTGAGTGCCGTGACCGACGAATATCAACCCAATAACGACACGAACAATGAGTAAACCTACACTTAACATAAAGCAACCACTCCTTATTTTCATTATTTTTTGTTTGTTGCTTACTTTATGTTAGTATATTACCGTAGACACTTACTTTTGTCAAGTAACTATGATATAATAATTTCAGGAGATGATAAACATGGAATCCATGGACTCGATGCACTTATGTCCCAAATTCGAGAACGCCTTTGAAATATTGGGCAAACGATGGACCGGACTCATCATTCGCGTTCTGATGAACGGGCCGATGCGTTTCAAAGATATATCAGCCAAGATCCCAGGAATGAGCGATCGGATGTTAACCGAGCGATTCAAGGAACTGGAGCAGCAAGGCATCATCAACCGTCACGTTTACCCCGAAATGCCGATTCGCATTGAGTATGATTTAACTGATAAAGGCCTCGCGCTGCGCCTCGTCATGGACGAGGTCCAGAAGTGGAGTGATCAGTGGCTTACTTAAGCTGATGAAGATAGGACAGGCTGGGAACACAGAGAGACACTTTACCATTCTTTATAGGGATGGCGAAGTGTCTCTTATTGTTTGTGAACGTATGAAAGGCACACTGCCATCGCATACTATAGCCAACCCTGGAAACTCTTAGCCAGATCACATCGGGAGGCTGCCATGAAGAAAAAAGCGACACTCGTCTTCACCCTGTTCGGTATCGCGTTATGTTTGTTCAACTACACCGGTATTGACCCTGACAACATATTCCTCTTTATGTTCAGCGTGCCGGTATGGCTTATCGAGATATTTTCCGACATCCATTACTACAACATTTACTTCGTATACTTGCTAACGATTGCATCCTACGCGGTGTTCGGACTGATCGGCGACTACTTCTTGAACCAACGAAAAGCCCGGACCTAAACCCTGGGCTTTTCTCATTCGCACCTTTAATTGCTTCTAACCGGATACACAGCGATAATAGCAGCGACAATTTCTTTGGCCATCTGCACGACATGGTGTAGCGACGTATTTTGCAAGATCCAATATTTCTTCGGACCATCCACATTCACGATCGCAGCCACTGAATAATCACCCACAGGCGGAAGACGTTTCCCGACGGACTTACCGGGTTCAATCGGCATGTTGGCCACTTGGAATTGACCTACAGACAAGGGCTTACCTAGGCAAGCATCTATGGCAATCACGACCCCACTCTCCGGCAACTCCGCCATTCTGGCCTCCATATTGCTCCCGTCGCAAGGCTGACTCAGAGTCCCTACCACACAGCGGTATCCCGCTTCTTCCAGAAACGTGCCTACTAATGGCCCCAACGCATCCCCCGTCGACCGATCTGTGCCAATACACAGGAAGGACAGTGCTTCAAGCCGTACACCCTCCTCATACATTGTTTGAAAAAAACCGACCAGTTGGTTGTTCTTCAGCTTCAATCGGAACGGAGCCGTGGTTTTCCTGCTCGGGAATTCGGCTGACACCCGTTCGGGTTCAGGCAGAGACGGAATCATGCAACACGCTCCTTTCGAGACATACTCTGGCATTTAGTACGATTACCGGCTCCCATTGGCAGCCTCATCTGGAACCATGTACAATGGAAGGGAGTAAGTAAAGATCTCAGTCGATCCGAGGAGGACGCCTCATGTCGGTTATCGAAGCCGCCGCCATTATTACATTGCTATACTGGTTATTCATGCTTGTGCAGATGACGGCAGGTCTGAAGCTATTGAAGCCTCTGCCCGCCGCCTCTGGCGTTCTGGACAAAACACCGCTCGTCTCCATTATATTAGCGGCGAAGGAAGAAGAGTCGACCATCCGGGAAACCGTTCAACATTTACTCCAGCAAGATTACGCCAGATTCGAGATTATCGCTGTGAATGATCGTTCCCGGGATACGACTGGACGAAAGCTGGATGAATTGCGCAAATGGTCGGAGAGCCGCCCTGATATCCGAGTCCCGCTGACCATCATCCATATTACATCACTGCCGGATGGCTGGCTTGGTAAGAACCATGCGCTCTACCAAGGCTACCTGCAGGCGAAGGGCAACTACCTGCTGTTCACGGACGCCGATATTCAGTTCCAACCAAGCACCATTCGCGATGCTATACAGTATGCAGAGAAGCAGGACGCGGACCATGTCACCATGAGCCCTTATATGAAGTCCAACTCGTTCTGGCTGCGTGCTTTCGTGCATTATTTCCTATTCTCGCTATGCCTGTTCATTCGACCATGGCGAGCCAATCTGGATCATCAGCATCGTCACGGCATGGGGGTCGGCGCATTCAATCTGATCCGGCGTAAAGCCTATGAAGGGATCGGCACGCACAAAGCGTTCGCCCTGCGCCCCGATGACGATCTGCAGCTTGGCTTGCGTGTGAAGAAAGCGATGTACAAGCAAAGATTCGTAACCGGCAACGACCACCTGGAGGTAGAATGGTATCCGGACTTGAAGAGCGCCGTGCTGGGGCTGGAGAAAAACCTGTTCTCCGGCTTCCGCTACCGATTCACTTATGCACTCGCTGGAGTAATCGGCCAGTTGCTGTTCTTCTTCTTCCCCTTTATCGGCCTGTGGTTCATACCCGGTTGGCCTAGAATCGCCTACATCCTCAGCGCTGCCATTGCCATAGGCTTGTACATCATAAGCACGCGCCGCATGACACGCGACTCAGGCCGCGAAGCCATCGTCTTCCCGATCACAGTCTGCCTGCTCGTCTACGTGCTGAGCCGTTCGGTGTACTTGACCCTGCGCCGGGGTGGGATCTACTGGCGTGGCACGTTCTACTCGCTGCGTGAACTGAAGCGGAGACGGCCTTGAATGTCATTCGTTTATGCAAGGATAAACGTCTAATGGCGTCCTTTGACGACGTACGTTTACCGAGACGATGAACAATCAGCGAAGATATACTTTCTGAATCGTGAAAAAGGAGGCCCAGGCCTCCTCGTTACGTCTGCTCATGTAATTGTTCCTGCTAAACGGGCTGTTTCAGATGCTTAAGTTCCGCACATAACGCTTCGATCTCGCTAATGCTGAAGTTTTGTTTGCTCATGATAAGGTCGTAGATGTCCTTAATGTCCTCGTAGCGAGAAATACCGAAATGCTCAGGTTTGATGGATGCCGCAGTAACGACCTTGAGCTTGTTCTTAATCTGTTCCACCATGTAAGCGATATTCGTCTCGCTAGGCTGAATCAAATCCATGTGGGGTCTCCTTTCGCAAGCCATTCTTGGTCAATCCATTTGTACCGCCATTGTACCACGCTTAGGGATACACGCCTAGCCCACATGCGTTCCCATTATGTATAGGAAAATCCAGGTGGTGGAACATTATGTGAAGCGGCTTGCTCCACGCAAGCACTACATTTAATCGTATTCAAAGGAGAAGCCATGGAGAACAAAACACATGAAGGTAATTACAAAGGAACGGCACATATGAAAGCCGAGAATCAAGATATGGCTTTCGTGAACGATGTGATCGAAAAGGAAGCGTCCGAGCAGACAATTCGCGGCACCGAGCAGAACGATCAGAACGATCAGCAGGATGAGGACTAGTTCGAACATAATTGGATAGGACTACCAGGCAGCCCAGGACTTCGTGTTCGGGGCTGTCTGATTTTTACCACCCTAGGTCCTGCTGATTCGCACCCATTCGGCATTCTCCGATCCGTACAGATTGTACCACTGCGCCCCATCCGGAGCTATCCACTTCGCGACAGCTTTGACTTTACGCGGGCTGAAATACCCCTTGGCATGGAACAGTCCTCCGTCTATCGGAAAATAATACGATTCCGTATTTGCATCCAGCTCGATCTCTTCCTCGGTAAGTGCAATATCGCTGGGATGCTCCAACAACATTTGCAAATCCACCCACTTCAAGCCTTCAGCCGTCTGCAGGCGTACCCATTTACCGGAACCTTCCACGGCCTTATACGTTCCAGCGACAATTGTACACCCTTCTTCGTAACCCTTCAGTCTGATAGAGCATCGGGTATCCGTCTTGATCGTGATCGAGCTATCCATCAAACGGTAATAGGGCAGCGCCTCTTGCTTGAGCGTTATCCAGCGGGTCTGCCCTTTCCAATCAATAGCGTACCATTGCGGGGTCCAAGGCAAGCCTTCCCACCCGAATGCAGTCACATGCACAACTCCGGCGGGAATCGGTTCCCCCTGTCCTTCCGTTTCGTAAGGCTGGCTATAGGCCGTCTCATTCCCTGTCAGCTTCATATCATAATCTTGCGCCACTTGCCTCATGTTCTCCAGGAGTACCGGGTTCATGATCCATTTCTCCCCGAGCCAAGTTTGCACCCGATACATCTTCCCGCTATTTTGCAGAAAAGATCGCGCTGTACCTGTAAATTTGGGGTTATAGGCGATCACACCGGTAACATGGAGCGTCTGCGCACCTATCATCGCTCCGTTCTGCGAGGTTCCTTCCGGCCGATCGTACAGAGGAACCGTGTTCAACAATGTAATTTGCCGCTGCTCCTCCGAGAACGTCCCATACCTAACATCGTTGTTGTCCTCGATCCATCGGGGTCCCAGCCACGTCTGTACCCGAATCCAACTTCCGGTCTGCGCCGGATTATCGAATGTCCGGCTCTCCATGTCCCGATCTACAGCGACTTGTTGTACGGCACCAATGGTCCCAATCGATGGACCTGTCTGGTCCGGGGAGTCATACAGATCGGCCGCTTCGACGATGACAACCGATTGCTGTGGAATGACGCCACCCGCTTCAGCAACATCTACGCTCCAAATGGCTGAGAGCAACGTTGCCGTCGATAGCATTATAGTACATAATGACTTCAATGGTCCCACATCCTTAACTGTTTTTCCATATATGTTAGACGCCAATATCGTCCCATTTGTTTCTCCGTTCAACTTCCACAGATGGTAATATAGGAACAACTATCCAATTGTACACCGCCTGCCGAGGAGGACAAAGTACGACTAACGACGCTAATGTGGATGAGCACTTAGATCACAAAACTGTTGACTTCGTTCCGAAGTTAGCTACATGATAACTTTGATGGTACCGCGTTTCCAACGCCCCAGTTCGGGGGCGTTTCTTTGTATAAGTACGAACTAGAGCTGGACATGCATGACTTCGCATCAACTTGTTTTAGGCAGAGGGGGAACAGATCAGCTATGGCTGAACTTATATTATTCCGTGGACGACCTGGCGTAGGCAAAACGACTATATCTGATTTATTAAGCGCGAAGCTCAACATTCCTATAATTCGCAAAGACGACTTCTACGACATAATAGCCGAGTATAATCCGGACCACGAGCAGAGGAACCGGATGTCCTATGGCATTTTATATCAACTATTGGAAACTAATTCGAGGGTGGATCAGTCTCTAGTTCTGGATTTCCCCTTCAACAAGCAAGAGGATATGGATAGGTTCAAGAACTGGTTGCAAGAGCGAGGATACATGTTGAAGTCCATTCTATGCGTTTGCAGTAATGAAGCGATTTGGGCGGAACGGTTCAATCAACGACAGCTGAATCCGCTGCCCAATCAGCTGATCACCGATTTTCAGAAGCTGAAACAGCACTATGGCGACTTGCGTATCGAGCCTATGCCGGATGAGCTGGTCGTGGACACGGTGGAACCGTTAGAAACGATTCTGGAGCGGATCACTAGTTACATTGAGGGGCCAACATTGGCTTATTTCACATGTCACAATTCTTCCAACATCCCCCAATAGTTTCTGTAAACCGGGCTGTGGGCTTCATCTCAGCGATAAGTGATGGGGTTCTGTAATTGGAAAACAATTGGTAAAGCTCATGCTAGAGGAACTTCATGACATCTATATGGTTGATCTACTGTGTGATGAGAACTTGCAGAGTTATTATGAAAAGTGCGGTTTGTTAAGAACGAACGGGATGATGATACGGAACTTTACCTATCAATCTGGCAGATCATGAAACGAGGATACCTGGGTGGAAATTAGAGGCGAACCAATCATACTCAGAGATTATACAGAACAAGACTTTGCTGAATATGCTGAGTTAGAACAAAATGAGCTTACATACAAATACGAGAACCATGCTCCCGATGCCAATCAAATAAAAGATACGTTTCTGAAAATCTTGTCTAATTCAACAAGCAACCCGCGTGTACGGTATGAGCTGGCAATATGTTTACAAGCAGACAAGAAACCGATAGGTATATCGAGCTTAAGGTTGAATTGGGCGGAAATCCGAGAGTGGGAAATCGGCTGGGCTTTACACCCCGCGTACTGGAAACAGGGCTATGCAACTGAGGCGGTCAAGGTACTGCTAGGTTACGCCTTCAACCATCTTCAGGCACACCGAATCTTGGCTTACGCTAATGCCGAGAATGCTTTATCGGAACAGGTGATGATTCGAGCTGGGATGACTAAGGAAGGCGTACTTAGGGAGACGAGATTGTGTAATCACAAATGGTGCGATGAGCTTATCTACTCCATGCTCGACAAAGAAGCTGCTCCCTTTCGTATCACGTGATGCCAGCCATAGCTTCAACGTTGCTTGTTCCGCCACTGTGTTGGCGGGGTACCGATGAATCGTTTGAAGACAGTAGCGAAATGCTGACTAGAAGGATAACCAAGTTCGAAGGCTAGTTCGGTAATCGAGACCGAACTACCGGACAACCGACGGCATGCTTCCCTGATTCTCATCCGTTCGATGTAGGTCATGGGCGATAATCCCGTATGGGCTTGAAACGCCCGATAGAAGTGAGACTCGCTCATCTCGACGGAGTCAGCGAGTTCTCTGACTGCTGGCCGCCATTCTGGATCTCGCTCGATGCGCGTCAGCATTTCCCTGAAACGTCCCTCGACACCCACCAACGGAGGAACTGTACTTCCTTCCACTTGAACAAACAGCAGCAGCAGCTCGACGATCGCTTGACGAACGCCGGCGCTATGAAGCTGCCCTCCTCCTGCGCGAATATGACGCTGCAGTCGGCGGAACGGCTCTAACGGAGCCATGCCTATAACTGCTGTACGCGGCAGTGGTTGCAGAATTTGTTCGAAGCTTAATCGCTCCCCGGAAGTGAGCCGCAGCCAATCGTTCCTCAGTTCAGGAGCTTCCACGATCAGCCACCAAAACTTGCTTGGCTCAATTACCTCATGTGATCCACGGTGCTTTTCACCCGGCTTCGTGTGGAACATCTCGCCCGCCGTTGTCGTATAGACCGTCTCATCCAATTCCCAGCCCGCTTGTCCGCGCTCGATCCAGACGAATTCATAACATCCGGGATGGGCATGATCGCTAAGCGGCAGCGCCTTGCGGATCTCATCCGAACCGAACATAACGAGTTCCGGCACGTCTTCTATGTATCCTTCTCGATTACTGTAAGTCCACCTAGACATGATGCAGATCTCCTTTGATCAGAAGTTGGAGAATAGGCTTTGTTCCTGATTATACCACTAATGTTTCTCATCCTACTGCGGAATAGCACGAACGTCAACCTTCTGGACTCCAGTTACAATGAAGGAAAATCCCACTTGATCATAGGAGGACAACCGCCATGCAGCAGCAAGCGCAGCGAAATTACAAGATCACCACAGAAGACAAGTTAAGGTTTACCCAGGACGGCTATTGGATTAGCCCTAAACTGCTCGATGACGATCAGATCGCCCGATTGCGTCAGGCACATGAGCGTATATGGGCCGGGGAAAAAGACGGTGACGGCTATCCCATGCACCCTTATCGTCTACCCAACAATCCTGCCCAACTGCGCAAACTGGACAACAGCTGGTGGATTAATGATGAGATCAAGAACATCGTAACAGATCCTCTCATCGGCGAGTTGACCGCTGACTTGCTCAACGTGGATGAAATCCGGCTTTGGCACGATCAGGCGATCTACAAACCAGGCGTTGGGGACGTGGAGACGACGGTTGGGAATGTGGGCTGGCATCAGGATTTCGGGTATTGGCAATGCTCCAGCACGACCGAGATGGTGACCGTATGGATTGCTTTACAGGATACGGATTTGACGAACGGCGGGATGTCGACGATTGTGGGTTCGAACAAGTGGGGACTCATTCCCGACAGCGACGCTTTCTTTGATCAGAATATGGAACAACTGAAGGAGAAGTTTAGCTCAGCAGGTCGGGAATGGATCGAAGAGCCATGTATTCTGAAGGCCGGGCAAGCCAGCTTTCATCATGCGCTGACCTTCCACGGCTCCGGACCGAACCGTACGTCTGAGCCTCGGCTATCGATTGTTGCACATCTGATGCCAGGTGGTACGCATTATAAAGCGCACGTGCAGCGGCACGAAAACGTCCGGCTGCTCGGTCCACGGCCTTATAACGGCCAATCCTTCGAAGGGGAGTACTTTCCGACTCTGTTCCGAAGAGCCTGATAAGACTACACAGGACTTACAACCTTTTGCCTAGCAGCAATTCTGGTGTGTGAGTAGGATTTTCCATAGTCGATCACGAAATCTAGTAGTGGGAAGCATACTTGAGTTAACGTCATCGTTTTGACGCAGCAGCCCTGTAGCTATTCCACTAGATTGAACGTGATATAATAGATGGAATCCCTACTGAGAACAAGCTGGACATGCAGTTGGGCGAAAGGAGCACTACCTGTGGACATTATCGAAATTCCGACGAATTTGATTGATGAAGATACCGATCAACCTCGCTATCAATTCGATGAAGAGTCGTTGCAAGAACTTATGAATAGTATCGCCGAGCTCGGTTTGTTGTCTCCGATCAAGGTAAGGACGACGAAGAACGGCCGCTATAAAATCATTTACGGAAACCGCCGATACAAAGCTTGCCAAACATTGGCTCGTCCGACAATACCTTGCATCGTATCTACGGCCACTGATGAAATGGAAATCTATCTGGAGCAAATCGCGGAAAATCTGACGAGGGAAGGGTTCTCTCCGATTGAGGAAGCGGAAGCGTTCCATAAGCTGTTGAACGATCCCAAATTCAGCAGTTCGACCAAGTATCTCTCCAGCAAGTTAGGCAAGCCCGAGACTTATATCAAGAACAAAATCGATCTGCTCAAATTCGGATCATCTGTGCGCAAGCTGATCGTGGGCGGGACACAGATCCGCAAGGATAAGCTGACGGAAGATCAACTGATGCCGCTCAAGGATTTGCCGATCGAGCACCGCGATCCGCTCGCAATCCTAGTCGCTAAGGACGAGATGCCGGTAAGCGATGTGAAGAAGATTGCTGGCTTGTTCAAGGATAAGGACATCTCGGACAACACGAAGGGCAAGCTGCTACTCAAATCCGGGCGAGATCTGCTCGAAACCTGGTCCGTCTACAAGCAGAACAAGACGGAGCGGGAGAAGCCTATCCCACCGAAGGCAGCTGCGAAAGCGTCTAAGTCAGCGGCAGGGGAAATCGCGGGCGTGCCTGCCTCGGGGGTGGCGACGGGAACAGCGGCGCAAGCATCTGTGGATGCGACACCAGGAACGGCAGTACAAGCGACCGAAGCTGTAGGAACGGCGGCAATTGATGCAGCGGGAGCGGGCTCAATAGATGCGACTGGAATCACTGTAACCCAAGTGACTCCTGCTCAGACATCGGCTGGTGCTAACGCAATAACAGCGGATACGCCTGCAACGATTGCGGGTTCGCTTCAGCGTCTACTTGCTTCCCTCTCCAATCATGAGCCTTTGACGCCGGAGATCGTGCATTCGTATGAACAATTGGATTCCTCCGACAGAGAGACGTTTGCAATTGGAGTCGACAATCTGATCGAGAACCTGGAGAAGCATCTCACAGATTGGCGATCGATCCAGCAGATGACTCACGTAAAGTCCGACCACTAGTATTGGAATACAAGTAGAGGCTGTTCGGCAAGTCAATGGACTTGTGGAACAGCCTCTTGTGGTTATTCTAATTAAGTGATTTCATCACTCTAATCTGCCGATGTTCACCGGAATTAGGATCATAGTACTTAAATAAAGTGATCATACAGCGCTATTCGATCCATATGAATCCATTTCCGCACAATAAGGTGATGAAACAACACTATGGATCTCTTAAGAATAAACCATAAATCCGTTCCCATCCGGGTCATAGAACATGAAGAAGGAGACACCCAGCCTAGACTCGATTCCCTTGTCCGAGATCGCTCCCTTGGCCCGCACATGGTCCAGCGCAGCGGACAGATCGGTCGATTCGATAATCGCGATCGGATTGGCGCGCAGCTCCAGCTTCAACTGGTCGTAGAACACTGGGGACGACTGGCTGAGACTATTGTCGTCAATAAGCAGACGCGGGCCTCTGTCCATCCGAATGCTAGACAACTCCCCGAATGGCACGTCTGGCCCAACGCTTCTCGCGAGCAACTTCTCATACCAGCCGACCGTATCCTGCAGATTGTCGGTATGCACAACGAAATGGCTAATCTTGCCCAAGAGCGCATGTGCCGACTTCGACTGCGCCGATTCTGGATCGCGATGAGCCTGGCAAATCATCAGATTATTCATATTGAACACGGATATATATTCATCCCGGAAAATATCTGTCATGGTCTCGTACTCTAACCCCTCACATATGGCGCGAGAAGCGTCGATATCATTCGTATCGAACATGATCGTGGGTGGTGAGCCCCAAGTGTTACCATCCAGAATGATCTGCGTTCCTTCGAAGTCGAAGATGTAAATGCCGTGAGAATCCTGATCGGATTGGGGCACAAGTTGTCTCCCCAGCAAGTCCGCATACCATTCCGTGGAACGCTTCAGGTCTCGTACTGGGACAAACACCGCTGGCATAAAAGGCAAAATCGGATGTGACATTCGTTATAATCCTCCTCTAGAAACTATGATTCATCTTATAGACACCATGAAACTGAAATTCCTATCATGCCTTGTCCAATATCGATTCGATGGTGGATATCCCTTCCGATTCAGCTTCCCTCGCAGCTTGCAATCCTTCACGAATGAGTGCAATTCGGTTCCCTGCACTGCCACCATATCCGAATGGAAAGCTAGGATACAATCGCTTGAAGGATTCACTAACCTTTTGGTAGCACTCAGCTGCCGCCGCCAATCGCTGCCGCCGGTCAACAACGTTGCTCTTGGTCGATAGCTCTTGCAGATAGTTCGCCGCTTCATGCCGCGCATCGGCCAGAATGGCGACTTGATAGGCATGTCCGTTCAGATTAAGCGACCCGTCCTCTACGGCTTCTAGCCAGAGACGATAACCATCCAGGCCGAATGCGTATCCTTCCAGCGGAGGTTCCTTACCTCTGGCATGGTCGACAATAGAGCGGAGAACCACGTCCTCGGATTGAGGGGATGCCACTCTTCCGCGTATCCCTAGAACGAAGAGAGACGAATCTTCGCCGGCACGTCCCAACTGGTCGTAGCGGAAGGTGCGCTCGACACCGTTATATCCCTGATACCGGATTACCTGCCTATCATCGTCATACCCGTATACGAATCCGAATTCATTGATTTGTATATTCCGGATAATGGCCGGAACCCCGCGGTCCAACGCTCCTTGTATGATAGATAACAGATGCACTTGCTGCTCCGGTGTAATCGTCGTGCGTTGGGGTCGACCAAAGCAAGTACCGCCGAGACCCAATCGCTCGAGAGTCCGATATGCCGTGAAGCTCCAGTCGAACGTCGAAATCCCCTTCCAGTGACATTCCTTAGGTACATTAAGCCGAAATGCATCACCCGATATGCCCATGAGATCCGTATGCGAATAGTTGATCTCACCTGTCGAGCGAAGCGCTTCGCCAATCATGACCGAGATGAAAGCGTATGGGCGGGAATAGACCGGTGGAGTGAGCAATCGTTCAGTTGGCAGCCCGCTTCTGCGCCGTTCCTGCACATATGTACCGATTTCTTGGCGGAACCTCTCATCATTCGCCTTGACCCGTGCCCGGGATAGTATATTGTATACATTGCTTTTGTTCATACCGAATCGCGCAGCCATCTCCTCTGGAGTCGCTTCATCGTAAGCACTTGCGCTTAATACTTCGCGAGCCTGACTGGACAGGGGGAGAAGCGAACGACGAACCAACTCTTCCCCATCCACCCGCTCCTGCCAAGCATCGGATTCTGACTTATCCGTCTCCTCTTGTCCCACCCAGTCCGTCTCTGGAATTTCATCTGTGACTAGCTCGCTCGTTCGAGAAGCCCCTCGGATATAGTTCATGGACATCCTGCGCACCATCAATCGGAACCATGCGGTGAATTTCCCATCATCCTGCAAATCATGGATCTTCTCCTTCACCTTGATGAAAGCATCCTGCACTACATCCTCGGCCAAAAAAGCATCTCGAACAATGGCTCGCGCCCACGACAAAGCCGCCATGCGGTATCGGTATACTAGCACTTCATAGGCACCCTGATCCCCTTGCTTGACGCGCCATACAAGATTAGCCGTCTCGCTTGTGCTCCCCATTAGTAACCTCCCTGTAACAATTTGAAACTAATACCCACCTGCTTACGTCAACTATATACTGGAAAGATACTTTAATAAATGGTTTAGCGATAAAGGGGAGGGACAGCGTGAAAAGACACTGGCTATGGCTGCTACTGATTGCACTATTAGGGGCATGGACGTGGAACTTGTGGTACTACGACTCACAAAAATTGGAGAAGCCTTTATTCTTGAAGCATTATTATGAGCTCCCGGCCTCGATGCTCAGTCATATAAGCCTGTACTACATCACGAATACAGACTCCAGCCGGAAACCTTTTCGTCTCGAGCTACCGAATGGAATTTCGCTGAATGTAGCGCACGTTCAAGTTCGAGATCAACGGGGACGGCTGCAGCTGAATGAAGCAGTCGTTATTGCGCCTGAGAAGCGTATACTGGATCAGTCAGACACGTCGGGGCATTTCGATCGGCTCCAAGTGTACTATAATGACGGCCTAGTCGACACGGTGTCCATCGGTAACATTATCGTGCAACCTGGCCGCGATAGTGGCGATCCGCTGAGCATGAGTAGCTCAAGCGGATCATCGAACGGTACAGGGGGCGCCACATATAGAGCCACCCGTGACGTGACGATCTCCGCCGTACGAAGCAGCTTCCCAGAACTGCTCTCGGATGCTGTGCATGTCGAGTTCAATGGGAAGAAATCCGACGAAGCAGGCGCATTTCCGATGATCCTGCGTGCTGAACAATTCGCGGAGATGAAGTACCGGTTTCAACTACCAGATGGTGACGTTCGCCGTTATCATGCTTATCAACTGTTCATTGGTTATGAGGAGGCTGGAAGCGATACGATCGCAGGCAGACAGTATGTCAATAAACAGCCCGATCTGTACGGCGATGATCTCGCGAAATACGTTCGCCTGAGAAAAGGAGAGAAGCCATGAAGATGAAAACCGCTTTTCTCCGTTTCTCTTGGGGAATCGTTTGGGTTCTGCTCGACTTCCGGTTCAATAACTTCGACATGCTTCCGGATATCATCGGCTACGCTCTCATCTGGAATGCGATCAGCAAGCTGGGAGAATACCGTCGGGGGTATTTAGCAGGAAGGCCTTTTGCAATTATGCTGCTGCTGTTGTCTTTGCAAGAAATCTTCCCCGTGCTGGGACATCCCAGTGCGAAGCTGGGCAGTTCCATCCCCATGCTCGCTTATGGCAGTCTGATGATGTTGCTCATGCTGATCATGGTCAGTACCTTCTTATTGGAAATGTCTCGTCATGCTGTCGAAGCAAACGCGAACGAATGGGCCCGCATCTTGAAAGGTCGTCGCTGGTTGTACATCGTGATAGGCGCAAGTACACTGTTGTATGTGCCTTTTACGATTAATGGGTTGGCCTCATTCACAACTCCAGCGACAATCCTAACAAGTATACTTGGCATACTCGCCCAGCTCATCCTACTCTTCACGTGCCGACGCGCCGCCCAAGAGCTTCTCGAGCCATCAACGTAAATCAATATACGTCTTTTCTTGTGAACGAAACAAACGATACGACTAATGCCGCAACTCCCCATACCAACAGGACGAGCAGCGAGAATCCGAGTGTCATCCCCTGAATAGGCGGCGCGGCGTCGGTCAAATATTTGATCAAGTCCAGATTGACCATGAACAAATATTGTGCCGATTCCCAAGACTCGACCATTCCTCTTAGTATCATCCCGGCGATGAGACATGCGAGCATAATACCCATGCCTGCCGCCGTACTGCGGACCAGGACCGAGAGCATGAACGATATGGTAGCCACGACCAGTGACACGAACCAGGCTAGTCCGAATTCCATCACGATATATTGCCATTGTGGGACGAAGTGAACGCCGGAGAGGTCCATCTGTTCCCCGGACATGGAGAATCCGGTCAACACTGGGGCCTCCCAGCCCTGGAAACCGAACACCATCCCGGATATAAGTGTCGAGAACAGGCCGAACATTGTAATCACGAACGAAACCGCTAGCACAAGGGTCAAGTATTTGCTGAGCAGGATGCGCCATCGCCTCGCCGGACGAGTGAGCAGTGCCTTGACTGTGCCAGCGCTATGCTCCGAGGAGACCAGATCCGAGGCTATGACCATCATCATAAGCGGAAGGAGGAGAGTGGTACCATTCTCCACGAAGTTCCGGACGAATGTCGGAGCTCCAGGCTCGGAAGGGTTCACGTTGGCGTCGAGATAATATCGCTGCTGAGCAATGCGAATAGTTAGTTCCTTGCGCTGATCGTCTGGCGTGCGAATATTGTTCGCCCGACTCTCCCAACCTTTGATACGCTGCTCCAGTACGACACGCCAGTCTGCATTACCGAACCGTTTCTGATTCTCCTTCGCCTGTTGGTATTGAGCATATGTGAACACGGCGATCAAGACGCCGATAATGAGCGTGACGACAATCAATTTTCTTCGCCCAGTCAGCTTGACCATCTCATTATAGATCAGATTAATCAATGCCTTGCCCTCCAGTCAGCTCGAGGAATAAGTCTTCCAGGGATGGAAGCTTGCGGGACATTTCCAGCACAGCAACGCCGGCCAGCACAAGCTCCCGGTTCCATTCCCCGATCTGCTGCTCCATGTATGGGGTGAGAATGGCATCTTCGACAATCTCGGCTTGTCCGGTCAGTTGCTGCAATACTTGGGCTCCCTCTTCGAACGGAGTTACCCGCCATCTGAGCCGCTCCTGCTGGGCCAATAAGTCATCCACTGCCCCGACCCGAACGACTATCCCACTGGAAATGATCGCCACCCGATCGCACATCTGTTGAATTTCGCCCAATAGATGACTGGAGACGAAGACACTAAGACCCTCGTGTTCCGCCAGGAATCGGATAAACTCTCGCATCTCACGAATCCCGGACGGATCGAGCCCGTTGGTCGGTTCGTCCAGAATGAGCACCTTCGGCCTGCCGAGCAGCGCTTGTGCAATGCCGAGCCGTTGGCGCATGCCGAGTGAATACGTCTTCACCTTATCGTGAATTCGGGCACTCAAGCCCACGAGCTGCACCACCTCACGAATCCGGGTCTCGTCGACCCCATCCAGCATTCTGGCAAAATACATCAGATTGTTCCACCCGCTCAGGTATGCGTAGAGCTCGGGATTCTCGACGATACAGCCCAAGTTCTTCATCGCTTCGGGAAACTGCTTGTCTACGTCGTATCCGCACACCCGCACAGTGCCGGCTGTTGGCCTAATCAAGCCCACGAGCATACGGATAGTCGTCGTTTTGCCCGCGCCATTCGGACCGAGAAAGCCGAACACCTCACCCTGTTTCAGCTCAAAATCCAGGCCTTTAATGATTTCCCGCTTTCCGATCGTCTTCCGCAGTCCTTGCACCGATAATGTGATCTCGCTCATCCGCTCGCCCCCTGTTGCTTGATTAAGGCCGCTATTCGTTCCGCCATGAGCCGATATCCTTCGGCATTCGGATGAAACTGATCGATGTACAGTAAGTTCCGAGCTTGAAGCTGGAACAAGTCGAACGTCGGGACGAGCACGGTTCTCGGAAAAGCCGATAGCGTCTCAGCTGCGGCATAGTTCCAGTCCCGAACAATCTTGCTTGTCGTCGCGGAATCCTTCAGATCGATGAAAGGATTATACAGTCCGATCAGGAAGAGTGTGGCGTTCGGGTTCAGCTCCCGAAGCTGGGTTACGATCTTAAGCAACTCCTTGTTATAGTCGGCCTGTATCGTGGCGATCTTCTTCAAATCCAAGTTGAGCAGCGTCTCTCCACCCCGGAACAGATCGTTGGCGCCTATGCTGACGAGCAGTGTATCCGATGCCTTCGCTTTCTCTTGCACATCCTTTTGCTGAAGCAAAGTGATTAGTTGGCTGGACGTCTGTCCGTTCACACCCAGGTTGTCCAGCACGAGCTCCTGCTTGTTATTTGCGAGGAGCAGATCGACGAACTTACCGGCATACCCTTTTCCTTCGGAATCTCCGAACCCTCGTGTTAGCGAATCGCCTAGCGCCAGGATGTGAGATGTTCCCGGCTTGGCTACAGCAGGCGTTGCTTGTACACCCGCTTGAGCAGGCAGCGACTGAGGCGCAGTAGGCGAAGTCGACTGTGGATTAACCTGAAGCACAACGGGATCCCCGCCACCGAAATAATCCTTCAACGTCCATGCCAATCCCGCCATCCATACGAGACCTGAGATCGCCGAGAACACCATCAACCACTGCAATTTCTTCCCTCTCATCGTTATCCCCTTTATTCGGATCGCTATTGTAGTATGTCTCTTCACGATAGCACAGGAAGCTGAATATTACATTAAGACTTTGGAGGTGGGTGCACATGTATGATATTCCATTCAAATTAACTATTGCCAATTTTCTGAATATTGGATAATATATACTCAACGAACCAAACTGTGTGTAACTGGCGGAACATGGGCAACCATGGGGGAGCACACGGAATATGTGCCGTACGCCTGGGCGAGTGCACGATCGAGAGATCGGGGCGCTCTTTTTTGTGTTTCGTCAATTACTGTAGCAGGAGTGATCACATTGGAGAACATGACGGAATTTTTGAACAAGCAGGATGAGGAAGTGGGAAGTCTTATCCAAGCTGAGAGCCGCCGCCAACGCCGTACACTGAGTCTAATCCCCTCGGAGAATTACAGCTCTAGGGCTGTGCAATTGGCGCTAGCGACCTCTTTCACGAACAAGTACGCGGAGGGTTACCCTTATCTCTGGGCGGATGGGGAACGTGGGGAGCAAAAGAACGGTCGGTATTACCGAGGGCAGGACAATACGAACGAATTGGAGCGGTTGGCGATTCGACGCGCTCTCCAGCTGTTCACGCCGAATCCGGAAAAATACCACGCGAATGTTCAGCCTTTAAGCGGTTCGCCGGCTAATCTGGCTGTATTGAGCGCGTTTTTGAAACCGGGTGACACGTTCCTCGGATTGTCTCTGGACTATGGCGGGCACTTGACGCATGGTCATAACGTCAATATTACTGGAGCCGTATATAACGCTGTCCAGTATGGGTTGAATGCCAAGTATGAGCTGGATTACGAGGAAATTCGGAAGTTAGCTCACCAGCATTCGCCTAAGCTGATCATTTGCGGAGCGACGGCCTATCCACTTCATATCGACTTCAAGCAACTGGGGGAAATCGCTCGCGAAACCGGGGCGTTGCTCGTCGCAGACATCGCTCATATATGCGGATTGTGTGTGACTGGCTATCATGAGCATCCATTCCCATATGCCGACATCGTCACCACGACCACACACAAAATTTTGCGCGGCCCACGCGCTGGCCTTATCTTATGCCGCAAAGAGCTGGGCCCAGCGATTGATAAGGCCTTATTCCCCGGCTTGCAAGGCGGGCCGCATATGAACACGATCGCCGCGATGGCGATTGCTTTCAAGGAAGTTATGAGCGTGGAATATAAGGAATACGCCGGGCAGGTCGTACGTAATGCCAAGGCGCTATCCGAGGTGCTGCGAGACGCTGGGTTCACGCTTATGGGTGGCCGCACAGAGAACCATCTTATCTTGATGGATGTGGTGAACAGCACCCGCGGCTTGAACGTCAAGGACGGCCACTGGCTGGCCATTCGCCTGGAGAGAGCCGGAATCGTCGTGAACAAGAATGCCATTCCCGGCGACACCAAACCTTGGTATCCGTCCGGGGTGAGACTGGGTACACCCGCGGTCACGACACTCGGGATGCGTGAGCAGGAAATGGTCCTTGTTGGGGATTGGATCGTACGGGCGACTCGTGCTGCTGAGGATGAGCAGGAGTTGCTACGGATTCGCGGTGAGGTGGAACAATTTATGTTGCAGTTCCGGCCCAGTCATTTGTTTGTGGATTAAGCCGGAGCTTGCGGAGCGGCGGGCGAGCAGCGGGATGGGACGAATGCCCCAGCTTACGAGTTGCTCACGCCATACTGCGGCGAAGTCGTACATGCGAGAATCGTTAGAGATGGGAACGTGATCACTGGCGGAGGTGTAGCTACTTCTATCGATCTTGGGCTGTATATGGTAGAGTCTCTATGCGGTGTTGAAGCTGTACATTTGGTGCAGACGGCGATGGACTATCCCTTTTATGTGACGGGGCAAACTGAAGGAGATTATATAATCTACCGGGTTGAAAAATAGGTTCAAATAAGAGAACTGAGTTCTCCTATTCGTCTGCCGCGGTAATTTCCGGAGAGAATAAGAGAACTCAGTTCTTCTATTTGTCATTCGGATTTGGAAAATGGTGTTTTTTATTGAAATAGGAGAACTGAGTTCTTCTATTTCTCTCTAATTGGCTTTATACAGGCAAATAAGAGAACAGAGTTCTTTTATTTGTTATTACGGACAGGGATGGGAGGTGCCTTGTGTGGGACCGATCACCCGAGTCATGTTTGTGGATTAAGTTTCTTGCCAGAGTAATAAGTCCGGAAGATCAAAATACTTGAGCATACCTGGCATAACGGTGCCAAGTACATCATGCTTATCATAGAACGGATCGCGAAGCCAATCCGCTATGCTTGTCAGTCCATGGTGGACAGTAAGCCCGCGCACTAGTCCCTTATGATCAAGTACTTTGGCAAGCTGTGCATACAAGCTGAATTTGCCTTCACCGTAGAGCTGGATCGCATCGGCATCGATATCATCCATTTGGGCGACCAGCTCAATCGAGCGCAGTACATCGTAGGTACGAAGCGCTGCCAAGCTGTCGTCCAGCCAGAACAAATCTGTTGTCAGCTTATGAATCGTGCCGAATCGGTCATACAGTCCACTTGGACTAATTGCGTTAGGGGTGACAGCGCCTTCCCCGACAACATCAAGCACCACGACTACTTTCCCAGCGGCCGCTGTCTCGCTAATCCAGTTCCAATGCGCGGACAGTTCGCGCGTTCCACGCTTCCATACCGCAATAACTACAGGGAGCTTCTGCCCGATGAAGTTACTTCTTCGGAACATATAGGCATGATTGAACAATCCTGCTTGGCTCCACCACAACCAACTGCTGACCTCCAGTTCGTGAACGGAAGCCACAGACAGTTGACGTGGATTCAAATCGCAGCTAGTCCTTGCCGCGATTACTTTCCGTCGGAGCCAAGCAAGGGCTTGTTCCTTCTGATCCGGTCCAGATCGCACAGCACGACTGTCTTCCCATTGACAGAGCTGGTCCATATTCTCTTCGAAAGGTCCGCGCGCATCGGCATATTCACCCCGCACCTGCCCCCCAGTGGTGCATAGAAGCCGCTCGACGTCTACCTGTACAATCGCCGCTGCGCGTTCCGGGACACCTATCCGACCTAGCAAATGCTCAGCGAAAAAAGCGGCCGCCGCGTTCGCCATTGCTTCCGAATAACAGTGTTGGCTCTTATCCTCGAATAAGGCCAAACGCTCCGTCTGATCGTACATCGTCCAAAATCGTCTCGTCCGCTCAACGGTCCGCCTAGTCCCTTCTATCGGGAAGAAGTCGTATTGTGCGGCAAGCACCAACACGGGTTTGGGTGCCATCGCCAGTACAAGGTCCTCATGGTCGAAACCGAGAGCCGTCATACCAGGCCAGATTTGCTCAGCATCCTGCGCGTGTCCCACGTATAGATACGACTCTCTACTCATGATAAACGTGGCCGGCGCTGCTGCTGCGATTCGTGGCTCGACCAGCATTGCCATACTTGTCTGTAAGCCGCCTCCCGAGTTGCCCGTTATACCGATTCGTGCCGGATCGATCTCAGGACGTGTGCACATATAATCGACCGCGCGGATAATATCATGAATAAAATAACGCGCCAAACCGTCACCGAGCGGCCAACACTGCGCTCCAGCCTGCTCGTGATCAGCGGTGGTGCGAAGTACAGGCATCTGTTGAGTAGCCGGATCATAATAACTGGAGCGTTCACCTTGCCCGATCGGATCGATGGCGAGAACGATTAGACCGGCACGGGCAATCGTTTGACAGACAGACTGATATTCGGCTGCCAATCGGCCTTCGGCAAAGTGCCCACATACGAACAATACCGCGGCAGAAGGCTCAACAAGGCCGTCTGGGATATACATGTTGGACGTCACATATGTCTGCGGTCGCGATTGGAATACGATATTTTCAATTCGTATGCCTTCGATTTGTGTGACTCCGCTAACTCTCGCACTCAGGGGCTCATCCGTATGTGGCAGTCCTCCGATCCCATCAAGGAACGCCTCGCGCGCCGCTGCCCTTCTCTGATCCAATTGCTTCAACGTCTGGATAGCGTCTCTTGCACGATCTCCAGCAGCAAAAGCCTCAGCCGAACGTTGATATACATGCTGCTTCAACTGGTCCTTCACATCATAGATGCCGAGCACCAAACTTTCCAAATCGTGTATACGTAGCTCCATCGCCCTCAATCCCCACCTTCACTGTGTTCGTCACTGTGCATATATGGTTCATCGTTATTCCTTCTTTATAGTAATCGATTTCTATAATGATGTAAAACCTTTCCTTCCAGCCTTTCACGGTATTTTCCTGACGTTATTGCCGACAGTGAAGCGATATCCTTGTCAAGCGTATCCGTGCTCTCAAACCATTAGCTCTGAACCATACAAAAGCGTAGCCTTCTCCTATACAGGAAAAGGCTACGCTTGGATTTGGGTTCTTTTCAGTTGGCGCGCGCTGGTACAAGCGCCACCGCATACAGCCGCGCGATGTTCTCCGCGGCCTGCTCAAGCAGTGCGGCGCCGTCGCGCATCGCGTCCTCAAGCACCAGCGGGCGGTTCGCGATGCTGAACAGCGCGGTAATGCCGTGCGCGTACAGTTCGTCCACGCCGTCGCCGAGGCCGCCCGACAAGCAGACGACCGGCACGCCGTGCTGGAGCCCGAGGGCGGCTACGCCCGAGGGCACCTTGCCGAACGCCGTCTGCGCGTCCGTGCGGCCCTCGCCGGTGACGACGAGGCTCGCGCCGCGGATCGCGTCCTCGAGGCGCGTGAGCGCGGTCACCTCGCGAATGCCGGGCGCAAGCCGCGCCCGGCAGAACGCGAGCAGGCCCGCGCCCAGGCCACCGGCGGCGCCGGCGCCCGGCACATCGCGGACCATTACGCCGAGCTGCATCGCGATGCACACGGCGTAATGGTCGAGGCCGCGGTCGAGCCGCTCGATCATCGCCGGCGTCGCGCCTTTCTGCGGCCCGTACACGGCGCTGGCGCCGTTAGGTCCGCACAAGGGGTTCGTCACGTCGCAGCACACATCGACGGGCACGTCGCCCGCGACGATGCGCGGGTGCAGCCCGCTCGCGTCGATGCGGGCGATGCGCTCGAGCTGCTGCCCGCCCGTGACGAGCTCGCGGCCGGCGGCATCGATGAAGCGCACGCCGAGCGCCTGGGCCATGCCCATGCCGCCGTCGTTCGTTGCGCTGCCGCCGATGCCGAGCAGGATGCGCGTGCAGCCGCGGTCAAGCGCGTCGCGCATGAGCTCGCCGGTGCCGTAGCTCGTCGCCTGCAGCGGGTTGCGCCGCATCTCGGGCACGAGCGGCAGGCCGGACGCCGCCGCCATCTCAATGACCGCCGTGCCGTCTTCCAGCACGCCGTAGAACGCTTCCACCGGCTCGCCCAGCGGGCCGGTCACGACAAGCGTGCGGCGCTCGCCGCCGACAGCTGTCAACACGGCGTCGACGGTGCCTTCGCCGCCGTCCGCCATCGGCACTTGCACGATGTCGGCGTCCAGACCCGAGCGGCGCAGACCGTTCGTGATCGCCTGCGCCACTTCAACAGCGCTTAGGCTGCCCTTGAACGAATCGGGCGCCACAACGATGCGACGACGCCCGGAATGGTCTATATCGCCTGTATGTAAAGAATCACTGCTCATTTCAGTTCCCCCTTGTTAGCTCCATGCGCCCCTACTGTCCCATTCACTCCGCCCGCCATACTCGCTGTATTTACCACATGGACAGGGCTTCCCGCTAGAAAGCTCGCCACATTGGCAACAGCCGTGTCCAATAGCCGCGCTCTGGCTTCGCGAGTCGCCCAAGCGATGTGCGGGGTCACGATGCAGTTGGCAGCCGTCGTAAGCGGATGGTCCGCCCCAGGCGGCTCGACCGACAGCACATCCAGCGCGGCTCCTGCAATGACGCCGCCGTTCAGCGCATCCGCCAGATCCTGCTCCACGATCAACTTGCCTCGGGCTGTATTGATCAGGAATGCGGTCGACTTCATCGACGCAAGGAAATCCCGGTTCACCATCCCCGCCGTCTCCGGCGTGAGCGGGCAGTGCAGTGAGATAACGTCCGCTTCACGGACCAGCTCTTCCCTGCTCACCATACGCATCCCCTCTAGCGGAGCTGGCTTGTCACTTCTCGTGGAGGCGATCACCTGCATGCCGAGCGCCTGAGCCACTCTAGCTGTCTGCTCGCCGATACGCCCCAGCCCAATCACGCCTAGCGTCTTACCGTGCAGCTCCACTAAGGGAGAACGCCAGAAGCTGAAGTCCGGATTGGACGCCCAATCACCGTTCCTTACTGCATCCCCATGTAATCCAACGCGATGGCATAGCTCCAACAGCAACGCGAGCACGAACTGTGTCACCGAATGAGTGCTATAAGAAGGAATGTTCGTGACCGGAATACCCAGCTTCGCGGCAGCTCCTACATCCACAACATCGTAACCGGTTGCCAATACCCCGATATACTTCAGCTTCGGCAATCGTTCCAGAGCTTCCGCACGTAAGGGCGTTTTATTCGTCCATACGATGTCAGCTTCGATGGCCCGTTCTACCACTTGTTCCGGCGACGTACGGTCATAGATCGTTACTTCGCCCAGCTTCTCCACAGACGCCCAGCTCAAATCCCCCGGATTCAATGTATAGCCGTCCAACACTACAATTTTCATCATCGTCACCTCACCGTTATACAATTCGTGCGAACATCTTCGTTTCCCTCCCATTCCCTTAAAGGAATTTATGGATAACCTGTCGAATATGTCCCGCAATAACTCCTCCACCGTGAAAGGCGTGCCTAGAATGATTGCTTTAACTTGCGAAGTATTGTCCGCCGGATATTCTCATCATACGAAGCCGTTTCAAGCTGCTTCCAGCAAAGGACTGCGCAACTATTTGATCCGTTATCAGACCGAAGGCCGCTGCCGTGCCCTTGTCGACGGGGAGATGGTACTTATTCAACCGGGCGATCTTCTGTTATACAAGCCGACCGATATATACGACCTAAGGGTCGAACCCGAGATTCAAGCCAATGGAGAAATGGAAGTATTCAGCGGGGATTACTATTTCTTCTGCCGGGGATCCTGGCTGGACGACTGGTGGAACAAATCCGCTAAGCCTCAGAAAGCGCATATTCCGATCAGCGAAGAGCTACTGAATCTGTGTAGGCATGCAGCCCTCGAACAGCAACGGGTAAAAGGGCGATCCAAGGAAATATCCGAATACTACTTGCGCATCCTCTGCCTCAGCTTCGAGCGAATATTGTCAGAGCAAGCGTTCTATGCCACGAAGGGCAAGTCGTTTCTGGCCGTGCAGATGAAGAGCTATATCGAAGAGCATGCCTTGACCCCGCTGAAATTAGAAGAGGTGGCCCAGCACGTGGGGTTAAGCGTCTCCCGCGCGGTTCACCTCTTCAAGACCATTTTCGGCCAGTCCATCATGCAATATACGTTGCAAATCCGTCTTTCCATCGCGAGAGAACGTATCTTGTTTAGCAAAATGTCACTAGAGCAAATCGCCGAAGCCTCAGGCTTCAACAGCTACACGTATTTCTACCGGATGTTCCGCGCTCGCTATGGTATGTCGCCCAAGGAATACCGGAATGCGGACAGCGAGGAGCAGGAGTAACTTTTCAAAAAATGATCATGCAGAAAAAAACGCCTATTCCTCGAAAAACCGAGAAACAGGCGATTGTATAGCTGTTATTCAACTCTAAATGTTACACCCACCACATCTCGCCAACTGGCTCGGTGATGAGGATTTGCTGCAGGTTGCTGACAGCTTTGGAGAAGCCCTCGTCGACGGACATGAGCCCGTCTTCGTGCTCGATGCTGACGACGTAGTCATAGCCGACCAACCGAAGTGCGCTCAAGATATCAGCCCAAGTCTTCATGTCGTGTCCGTAGCCAACCGTGCGGAACTGCCAAGCGCGATCGAGCATCATCGTATACGACTGCATATCCGTAATGCCGTGTTTGTTCACATTGATCGGATCGATCGACGTGTCCTTCGCATGGAAGTGATGAATCGCGCCTGCACGACCCAGAATATGGATCGCCTGCACCGGATCGATCCCTTGCCACCACATGTGGCTAGGATCGAGGTTGGCTCCGATTACTTCCCCTGCAGCTTCACGTAGACGTAGCAGATTGCCCGGTGTATGAACGGAGAAGCCGCCATGCAGCTCCAACCCGATCTTCACGTTCCGATCAGAGGCATACTTGCCGGTCTCGGTCCAGTAAGGGATGACCTTTTGCTCCCACTGCCATTTCAGAATGTCCTGGTAGTCGTTCGGCCATGGTGCAACCGGCCAGTTCGGATACATCGCGTTCTCGTGGTCACCCGGGCAACCAGAGAATGTGTTCACGACCGGCACGCCCAACCGTTCAGCGAGATCGACGGTTTTCACGAACGTGTCGTGAGCCTCGTTGGCAATTGCCTTCTGTGGATGCAACGGATTGCCGTGGCAGCTTAGCGCGCTGATGATTAATCCGCGCGACTCGACCGCCTTCTTGAATGCTTGCAGCTTAGACTCGTCTGCCAACAGGATATCCGGATCGCAATGTGCGTTGCCCGGGTAGTTGCCAGTTCCGATCTCAACAGCTTGCAGTCCTTTGGACGCGATGATGTCCAGCGCTTCCTCCAATGGACGTCCAGCGAACAATACAGCGAATACTCCCAATTTCATACGAGCGGCACCCACCCTCTATTCTTAATATGCACTATTTTAGGAATTCAAGTAAACGGTTTTACCGGTTTTGTTAGATTCGTAGATGGCTTCAAGAATTTCGGTAACAACCAGTGCTTGCTCCGCTCTTACCGTTGGTTCTGTATTGTTCAAAATGCTCTCGATCCACAAGCGTGCTTCAAGGTTCGCATCCGTTTCCGTCTTGGAGCCATAGAATGCAACTCCTCCAGCTTTCAGATCAACCTTCTGCTCGTACATACGGCTGAACGATTCACCGTTCAAGCGGAGTCCGTCTTCCATGTCAGCGCCGCCTTCAGTACCGCACAACGTCGTCTTTGCTTCCTTCACGTCAAGTGTGTTCAACGCCCAGCTTGATTCCAATACGATGGTTGCGCCGTTCTCCATCTTAATGAATCCGAATGCAGAATCTTCGACGGTGAATTTCTCAGGATCCCAAGGACCCCAGGCGTTAGCGGAGTTAGGTCGGCTGCCCAGCTTGTGGAACACAGAGCCAGTAACACTAACAGGCTTATAGTTGTCCATCATCCACAGCGTCAGGTCAAGCGCGTGCGTCCCGATATCGATGAGCGGTCCGCCACCTTGCTTCTCTTCGTCCAGGAATACGCCCCAAGTTGGAACAGCACGGCGACGAATCGCGTGTGCCTTGGCATAATAAATATCGCCCAATTGCCCGGATTCGCACACTTTCTTCAGATGCTGGCTGTCTGGACGGAATCGGTTGTTGTAGCCGACTGTCAGCTTCTTGCCCGTACGCTTGGACGCTTCCACCATGGCGCGAGCTTCGGTAGAAGAGATCGCCATCGGCTTCTCGCACATGACATGCTTGCCTGCTTCCATAGCTGCGATAGAGATTTCGGCATGATTGTAGTTCGGCGTACAGACGTGAATCACGTCGATGGAGCTGTCCTTCAGCAATTCGCGGTAATCTGTATATACTTTAGAACCTTCAGCGCCATATTCTTTAACAGCCTTTACAGCACGCTCTTCCACAATATCGCAGAACGCTACCATTTCCACAGTGTCCAGCCTCTTCAAGCTCGGCATATGTTTGCCGTTGGCAATACCACCTGTACCAATAATTCCGATTCTTAACTTAGCCATTGTTAAACATCCTCCCCAGGAATTCGATTCCATCGATTATATTCGGGTTGCAACACTAATTCACAGCTTCTATGTAAACATAAAGCGCTCTAGGTGAACATGAAGAATATTGTGTAAAGATGAACATTTTGGCTACGAATTGCTTGTCCAACATATTGCGAACAACAATCTGGACTAGGTAATGACCTACATCAATCGTTCACTGGAACCTGCATGTCTTTCTTCGACCGGCGAAGTACAGAATTTGCAGCGTTTCGCGGCGATCGGGATATCCGACAAGCATTCCGGACACGTCTTGCTGGCAACGGGCTTCGGTGCGTCTTCTTTCTTGCGGCGCAGTCGGTTCAACTGCTTCACAACCATGAAGATCACGAATGCCACGATCAGGAAATCCAGCAACGTATTGATGAACAGACCGAGGTTCAATGTCGGCGCAGCGGCATCCTTGGCTTCCTTTAACGTATCATAGCTGGTGCCGTTCAGACTGATGAACAGATTCGTGAAGTCGACTTTGCCTAGCAGAAGTCCGATCGGGGGCATAATGAGATCGTTCACGATCGATGTCACCACTTTGCCGAACGCTCCGCCGATGATGACCCCAATAGCCAGATCGATCATGTTGCCTTTCATCGCAAATTCCTTAAACTCTTTTAGCATGGCTCGTCTTTCCTCCTTGAAAGCTATTGATATCGTCAGCTTATATTTCACCTGTATTGTATCGTGTTCAGGCCACAATCGTCTAGTTGCAAACTAGGTGGCGGTTCGTCCCAGACGTACAGATGGTTATGTGACTCTCATCGCTTCCATTCCAGGAATTCAATCCGATTGCCGAATGGATCATGGACGAACAATCGATCACAGCCCTCGCGGACATCGTCATCGATCACTGGAATACCTAGGCACAACAGGCGCGATCGTAGTGGTTCGAGTGGGTTGACTTCAAACGCAGGATGAGCTTTTCTCGCTGGAACGAAGTCGTCCTGTACACCGAGATGAACCTGATGATTGCCGCATTGGAACCATACGCCACCACGAGAACGCAACGGTTCAGGCTTCTCAATCTCTACCATCTGGAGTGTATCCCCGTAGAACTGCCTAGCCTGCTGCTCCCCGCCTCTCGGGCATGCCAATTGAACATGATCTATACCTTTGAACTGATAGCTCATTAGCTCAATCCCCCTAATCACGGTTTCATTATATGAAACCAAGTTTCATTAATAATTCGAGTATATCTCCCTTTCTCTCCGTTGTCTATAATGATCGCAAATATCTAATTACCGTCTATTATTCTTATGCTTGACTGCGAGCATGATATAATTAATTGTAAAAATGAGAGCGGTGATAATATGGCAGAAATGAATGAACGGGAGCTTCTGAATACCATTCTTCATGAGCTTCGCGCTGTGCGGGCAAAGGTCGATGCGACGGATGACAGATTAACTAGTTCCCAAAATCAATTTAATCAATTTCGTAAGGATATGTTGCGAATTTCGTAAGGATATGAATGAATTTCGTAAGGAAACGGTGAACAACTTCAATAAAATCGATCGTCGTCTACGTTTTGTCGAATCGGGAGCGAGTCGATAAATTAGAGGTACGCAATAAGCTTTGATGATCCATCGAACCTTCCTCCGATTCCATTACGCAAGGCAAATCTCATCTTATTCCTTGTCAGGAAATAATCTTACATTCATATTCAGAAGGCATTTCCGAAAATTACCGAAGGTGCTTTTTTTATTGTCTCCGTACAAATGGAGTTGATGATTCCGGGCATACTAGGGCTACAGTTGGCTTCAGTATGTATGGAGAGGCGGTTCAACTTATGAGCGGTTCTGACACAGCAATATCCGTTTACTTCGCGGCAGGGATCAGTATGTTCCAAACTAGTGAAATGTTCATCGATGCGATGAATCATATGGAGAATCGATACAGGAGCAGAGGATTTACTTCGATTCGGACCCATTGCTTTTACCCTTATGGTACGATGGATGACATCCCAGCCTCCAGGCACCGGAGGTTCATGACCAAGCAAGCATTTATGGTCGGAAGGGACATCTATCGCCAAGCGGCACATACAGTCGGGGGACGAGCCTTATTCAACGACATCCGTCAGCATTATGACCGTCTCAGCGGTGGTGATATCGTGTTAATTGGTCATAGCGGCGGTGGCATTGCTTCATATAAAGCTGCGCAACTGCTTCATTCGGAAGGATATCCGGTCATTCGCATCTTCATGGTCGGCTCTCCGGAAATTCCAATCTGTGCCAATTGCCGGGATAAAGTATTCACAATTGAGCATGGCGGGCGAGGTGGGGATTGGATATCCCGGTGCGCATTTCATTGGTTCCGTCCGGCCAAGGTAAGGGTCCGATTGCCGATTAACGGCGGTCACCCGGATTACTTTTGCCATCAGAGCAGGGATGAGAACAATGTCTCAAATATGGAAAAGGTAATGGATTTCATCTGGAGTTGGGTACAACGGGACAGCGGATTCGTATATAATGGGATCAACACTTAACCCATCGAACGAAACGAGGAATTTCCCATGTCAACTGACTTCCACGATCTTACCCGTCATCTTCCTGTGTGGGTCGAGATCAGCCGTCTCGTGTCCGCACATGGCTCAGTGGCAAGCTATATCCCCGAACTGAAGCACGGCCCGGCAGATGCCCTCGGAATCGCGATCTATTCACTAGACGGACAAGCCGTTGAAGCGGGGGATTGTGATCTAACTTTTACGATGCAGAGCATTTCCAAAGTATTCACGCTGTTGCTCGCTCTCATGGACCGTGGCGAAAGTGCTGTCTTCGACAAAGTAGGGATGGAGCCAACCGGAGACGATTTCAATTCCATGCTGAAGCTCGAGTTGGTGGAGCCGGGGAAGCCGTTCAATCCACTCATTAATGCAGGCGCTATCGTCATCTCTTCATTGATTAAGGGCAGTACCCCCGCTGAAAAAGCAGACCGTATTCTCTCGTTCATTCGCGAACTGGCCGGGGATTCGAGCATTGAAGTGAATGAAAGCGTATGCCGCTCGGAATCCCGTACCGCCAATCGCAATCGCTCCCTGGCTTATTTTCTGAAGGACAATGAAGTGCTGGACGATGACGTGGAGCCGACGCTTGACGTTTATTTCCGCCACTGCTCCATTGAAGTGAATTGCCGGCATATCGCCCGAATGGCCTGCGTGCTGGCTAATAACGGAGTTGACCCGATAACAGGCCGTGAGCTAGTACCTCGACGTTATGTACAGATCGCCAAGTCGTTCATGATCACATGTGGCATGTACAACGAATCCGGCGAATTCTCAATCCAGGTCGGCGTCCCTGCCAAGAGTGGTGTATCTGGAGGCATTCTAGCCCTTGTTCCTGGCCAGTTCGGCATCGGCATCGTAGGCCCCGCGCTGAATGCCAAGGGCAATAGCATCGCAGGCGTACATCTGTTGCACCAGCTGTCCGATCGTTATGACTGGAGTATATTCTAAAGCTGATCGGATGGGGATTGTTGGTGACGGACACAAGCTTCCTTGACTCGCTGCAGCCAAATGTAGCCTTCGACCTCCAACTGCTTGATCCGGGTCAACCCATCCACCGCCTGGCGTCGACGGTCCGGGTCTTCAATCGGTGCATGCGGCTGCATCCAGGGGTATAGTTCATTCAAGATCTGGTATGCTTCCCGGATTCGCTTATAGTGATCCGCTGCTTGTGTTAGCACCCCGGACAGTTCCCCATCGAATCGGCTGCTAGCTTCCATCAGGAATAAATGGGCGTATCGACGGGCTTCATAGTTCAGGTCTACATAGTAGCCCATGTAGAAGGTCAGGATCGTTCCGTTTCTGACGACTCGATCCACCTGTCGTAAGCGGCTGGCCCTCTATATAGAGTGCGCCCTCCCCACTCATATATACCAGGCTGTGCAAAATCAAGGGCGAAGCTTAACGCAGCCAGTAATGCCGTGCATTCGTCGGAAGGAGTTACGGAAGATGCCCAGTGCAGGGAAATGAACCCGCCTTCCTCCTGAGAGTCACTGCTGTACACCGCGTCGCTTCGTGCCTTGTCCTTACAAGATACACAAGGGCAGTAATTCCGTCCTAGCTTCGTCCACGGGATAACGTCATCGAAACCTTCATGCCCATGTCCGGCATGCCAGGAATGCGTGTAATATCCCTCTTCGTCGTACGCATAAATGACTGACGTCTCATTGCCCAGATCCAGCTCTTTGGCGAATACAGGCCAGCCCTTATCAAGCGCCGAACGAGCGGCATCCCAGGCTTGGCGCTGCAGCTCGGGGAATGCGGCTTGATCCGCGAATGTATGAAACCCTTCAATATGGAGCCCCATGTTTCTCGCCAACTCGAACATCTGCTCCTCAGGCTCACCGATATTGGGGGCAGAGACGTCTTGATCGATCAGGGTCATGAACGCATTGCCGGTCATCCCATATACCCACGCAGCCGACATGGGGCACTCCAAGTAATCGAGACAAGATTTCAAAGCGCCAATATGCGATTTTTGGAAACCGGAGAATCGGTATCGCTCCAAATTTACTTTTTTGATAGAAATCTCTCCTTTTGTTTAGCACGTTTTTATATAAGGCACCCCATGTGCCTTGCCAGTCGATCGAGCAGTAAAATACCTGCTTCCTCCTCCACACGAGCACGTTCCAGCAGAGCCATTGCAGTCTTCGCGTTTTCCGGGTCATTGGGTTGTCCACCTGACGGGAACGGAAACTGCTTGCCTAATTCACCTAATGCTGCGGCAACAGCTGTATAATGCAAGGCTGCTTGAGCAGCGATAGCGGCTTCCGTAGGGTGTCCGGCTTGCGAGAGGCTTCGCTCCAACCCTTGTATGTACTGAGCCGCGTGCGTTCTAGCATCCGCAGTCACATCAACGGTATATGCGTTGCCGATCAGATCGACAGACCGCCTTCTGAACGCATCCTGCCAACAAGCATAGGCGGACAATCCGCACGTATACCCGGCAAATGTAAGCTCGCCATAGGCATGTCGAACTGCCATCTGCAGCGTACGACGAACCGTCTTCCATCCAACACTCAACATTGCTCCCGTAACGGATAGAACGAATAATCCGCCCGACAAGCCACGACCCAGTTGGTCGTAAGCGATAACCTTCTTCGCCCGCCGATCCTCGGCTTGCAGCTCCTGCCTCGTATCATCGTATCCGTAAATAATGCCGAACTCCGGCGTGAACAAGTCCCAAGCCATTACCGGTTTTCCGCGATTAATGGATCGTCTAACGAGGGCGATACCCTTGTTCAGCATGAAGGGAGTCGGCGGCGCACCACCATCTCCCTCGAACTCGCAATCCAGACCCAGATTCGAGAGCCCCTCCTTGAACCTGGGCTCCCAGTAATACATCATCGGCCCAGATGCATCTACACGCTCTTCTTCCACCGTCAACCGAAACGCTTGGCCTGTTAGCCCCATGACCTCGGTTAATGAATAATCCGGTTGTCCTATGAACGGTAATACGGCATACAATGCGCCGGCAAATGATGTTTTACATCGCTTCCATTGCCCGGATCGACTTCCTTTCTTCAGCGACAATACCTCTTGTTCGGGCGTCGCTCCTGCTGCGTCCAGGCTGGCTTCCCGAACATAGTCCCGAAGCCGGACGCGTTCGCGTTCCTCTTGAACCTTACCTCTTGCCCGTGCCAACGACTGATACACGCTATCCGTGGACGTCTGAAACAACCGAGCAATTGCTGCCGGAGACAACTGTCGGAAGAAATGGGCTTCGAACACAGCCCGCTCCTTCACAGTGAGACAGCCTAGCAGGTGACGCATCGTCTCGATGAGTTCTTTTTGCGCCAGCCAGGCAGCAGGATCGTTTGGATCATTCTGCTGATCCCCCGACCCGCTCATGAACAGTAAAACACTGCCCAAATCCGACCAGTCCGTGGCTCCTGCAAGACGATCACGATCAAGTAAGCCGGTGAACGTACGCTCCTTACCGGAATTCTCACTTCGCCGCAGCTTCATCAGCGCCTCGTTACGAACGATCCAGTGCAGCCATGGCAAGAAACGCTCCAGGTCGGCCAGCGTGCCGAGGTGCATGAAGGCGCGAAGCAGCGCGTCTTGGACGATATCCTCAGCCAAGTGAGGATCACGTGCCACACCTTGCGCCCAGTTGAATGCCCTCGCCCGATGCCTTCGCACCAGTTCGCCGAACGCCTCTTTGTCGCCGCCTCTCGCCTGAGCAACCAGGTCGCTGTCCGATAGCACCGCTTCTTCCAACTCCATCATCCCCTCCTGAATAGTAAGATGCATGAACTGTTAACAATTTGAGCCTGAATCGAGACGTTTGCAACAAAACTATATTTTTTTTCTAATCAACTAAAACCAAGAAGAGGCTGTCGATCATACCATCCATTACAATGTAAATTTCTGACGGAAATCCTCCTAGCATCATATGGTCTTTTCTGCCGTCCACCTCTCATAGCATGTATCAGGGAATAAAACGATTATGACGGGGGTGCAACTCATTGACGAGAAGTGTACGTACTTGTAAAAGAATTCGTCCATCCAGAACCTATCACGGGAAACAAGGTTTCGACTATAGCGAGGCGATCTCATTTGAAACCGTAGGGGCTGAAGGTATTTGCATGCATCTGCTTACGATTCCTCCCGGTAATCGGGCCAAAGCTCATCTTCACGAGCACCATGAAACCGCGATCTATATATTGGAAGGGCATTCGGCCATGTGGTATGGTGACAATCTGGATCAGTACATGGAGGTGAACGAAGGTGACTTTGTGTATATCCCGGCTGGAATGCCGCATCTACCCTTCAATCCGGGGACACAACCGTGTACAGCCTTGATCGCACGAACCGATCCGAATGAGCAGGAGAGTGTTCTATTGCTTCCGGAGCTGGAAGCGATCTGGGCTAAACAACAGAGCTAAGCAGAAGAGGATGAATCAGAGAATCTAGAAACCGACCTAGCCCATACGGGTAGGCCGATTCCTCATTCTAGCCGCATCAAGAATCCGGTCTTCTGTCCTTTTACAAATCCGCAGTTTTCATAAAACTTATGAATCTCTTCACGTTTGGAGCCGGTGAGCAGCATGACTTTGTAGCAACGATGTTCCTTGGCGATTTCGACTGCTTTATGCAGCGTCATTCGGCCGTAGCCGTGTTTCCTATGTGCTGCATGGGTCACGACATTCTCAATCACGCCGTAGGGTCTGGCATTCCGGGTGAGATTCTTGATGATCGTCAGCACGCAGGAAGCAACAAGTTCGCCTTCTTGCTCGATCACGATGATGTGCATGTAGCGATCGTTCAGAATGTCATGCCACAGCTCATCCAGGTGGGGGCCTGGGGCGAGATCAGGATCGTTTTCGTTCAAATGTTTGTACAGTTGGAGAAGCCCGCTTAACTCATTCGGTCGAATAATGCGGGCAACTGCTGATGATGAATTGGACATGGATACCCCTACTCCCTATATACGATTCGAAATGCACGCTCCGGATGCTGTCGGCTGAATCTCCCTAAAGCTTGCTCCAGCTGCTTCAGTCCTTCCGGGTCTAACTCCTGCCACACACGATGTCCCACAATCTGTACCCGTCGTGAGTACTGGCGTGAGCCTGCGGCAGCTTCCTTCAGGAAGTCGTCCATGTTGCCGCGGAAATAACAGTTGGCGAATCGAGTTGTCCCATCGGGTTGCCGCATGACCATCGTCTGCAATTCCCATGCACAAAACTTATTGCCGTCTGGGTCGTAGAAGTAGAACGCCATCCCGCAACCATTCGCATCGCGAAGCTCCTCCACCTTCGCCCCATTATCCTGCAACGAACGATGCACCTCTACAATATCGTCCACCTCGAATGACAACATCGACAGCTGGAAATCCGGTCCTGACCAGACATCCGTCTGAAAAGTCATACGCGAACCATCGGCCGCCTTCAGCACGAACAATTCCGTTCCGTTGCCAAGTGCAATAGATTCTCCATTCGTGTCCCGCTTCATAGGCTTTGAACCGGTTCGCTTCAATCCAAAATGCCGATTGAACCACTGAATCGTCTCGTAAGGATCAGAAGCAGGGACGTAAATACAGTTAATACTTTTCAGTACTGGTGCGGACGGTGGAGTGATCTCCTTGTTTGCTACCTTGGGCGTTTCCTGAATTTGCACGATTTCTTCGATCATGTGAAGTTCCTCCTTAATATTGGATTCTCTAACAAGACGGGGCAATCGGGGAATTCCGGTCAGCCGGGTCCATATTTTTTTGTGTCAGCACGAAAAGGTGACCATCACGGTCCTGGAACCGGCAACGCAGGCGATGTTCCTCACGTTCTACCTGACCTACGTTTACGCCTTCGTCACGTAATCGATGTACTAACAACTCCAACTCATCTACGTCAAATGCAAGCAATTCGAACGGCTTGGCAAATCCCACGTTCCCTGCTTCCGGTTTCAACAAATACAGTTCCATTCCTGAGCCTATCGACAAGGAAGCCCCGTTAGCACCCGGTAATACGTCCTGCATCGAACGAAGACCGAAGTGGTCCCGATACCATTGCGCTGATAAATAAGGATCCACTACGGGGATATAGTAGCAATTCAGTTGACGCAGCAATAACGAAGTAACTCGCATTCGAAACGCCGCCCCTAGTTGCTTGGCTTGCAGTGTTTCTTCGATCACCCCTTGAAGATCACGCTTCAACTGCTGCTTCGCCCGTCTGACCCGGCTCTCGATCGCGCTGACCGACACGTTCAGCAATCGTGACATTTCCGGCACCGTAATGCCACTGATATAGTGGAGGATCGCAGCTTCGCGATATGTCGGCTGCAGCCTACCGAGCGCCACCCAGACCGCCTCCCGTCGCTCATTCTCCTCTGCTGCTTCCTCAACCGTACGTGGTTCCTCCAACTGAATCAGCTTGTTGAGTCCAGGCGTTACACACCGATTTTTCCGCAGCATATCCAGACTTATCCTACGGGCGATTGCATACAGCCAGCTACCGAATTTATGATTCTCTTGCAGGGAGGACAGACGGGAATATCCTCTGATCAGCGCCTCCTGAGTAATATCCTGGGCCAGATGAAAGTCGCCCGTCCGATGATAACCAATTGCAAACAATACATTCATATACCGGTCCATCAATTCCGGGTAAGCGGTTAGATCCCCTTGTAGCGCTTGCTGGACCAATTGTTCGTCGGTCTTCCTCATACCATCCTCCCGTCACATTCCTCTTGTCATTTCAATTCCTCAGCACGTATGAGAAATCCTGTTCGAGTAAAAGAAAATCGGCTGCAATTGCAACCGATCGAGTCGTGGACACCATAGAGTGATTAGCTTTTCTTCGAATTTTGCCAAACATTGAACTTGTTGCCGTCCAAATCTTTGAACCGGAATTGCAAGTCACACCCACCATAATCCACGATAGGCTCAACCTCTGCGCCGTTCGCTTGCAAGGATTGGTGCAGCTTGATGATGTCTTCCGTCTCGAAGGTAAGAGAGAACATCTCGAAATTGTCACCCTCCCAATGATCCGTGACGAAATTCGCATTACCAGGCGTTTTCGATTCCATCAGGAACAGCCACTGCCCGCTCCCCATAATCATAATTCCACCCTCTGGACTTCTTGGCTTAAGACCTAATACCCGCGTGTACCATTCCTTGGCTCTCGGCATATCGGCTACGGGAATGTAATTGCAGAGCACGCCTTTCAACAACGGAACGGCAGGTGGTGCTACGGGTTGGACGCATTGGGCAGGCTGAGTTGTTTCGGGTTGCTTCATGAGCAAAACCTCCCAAGATATATTGTCCTTCATGTCTACTCCACCTTCTCAGTCACACACTCCCCCTGGAAGGGCGGACAAGGCGATGTGATCCAGGAGTTCACGGATGCCTGCCGCAAGTACGGGATCAAGCCTGGGTTGTATTACTCGCCGTATGACAGCTCTGCGGATTTCTACTCTCAGAATGCGAAGGCATATGACGATTACTTCGTCAAACCAGATCACCGAACTGTTAGGCAATTATGGCGACATTGACATCTTGTGGTTCGACGGCATCTACTCATATTCAATATTGGCGATCCTAACTTCCGCTGGGTTGGCAATGAAGACGGAATTGCACCGCTGCCGTGCTGGAACGTCGTCGATTCAACTGGCTTCTCCATCCTAACCGAGGAGAAAGACCTGTTGGAAGAGAAACTATGGTTGCCAACTGAGTGTGATGTACAGATCACGGCGAATTGGTTCTATAGCGATACGGATGAGCAAATGCTCAAAAGCCTGGATGAGTTGGTCGGGCTCTACTATCTCTCGGTAGGTCGAGGAGCCAACCTGCTGCTTAATATCGGACAAGGCCATCATCCGCCTGCCCCTCGTGAACGTGAGAGGTGTGGTCCTCGAGATTCTAGAAAGCGACGGTGATCCAATATACGGTCGTTCTCGATCTACAACGCTGGAGCACGATAATCGCCTACCAGAATCTAAGGGATCAAGCTACAATTCCGAACCGATTGCCGTCCGGGTCGTAGAAGGAATAGCTGGTGCCTAGAGCACCTGGCTCGCTACCCGGCTCCACGCGAATGTGTTGCCTTTTCAGCTCCTCATACACGCACGCAGCGTCATCAACGGTGAAGACAAGAACAGGCATGCCTGAGCGTGCTTGTTCCGCCATTATGGATCGACGGACCTCGATCAAATACAACCTATGTCCGGACGGGAGCAGCAAATTACCGTGTCGATCCAGATTGATGCCGAAATGCGTCACAAACCAACTTGCGGTGATCTCCTTATCCGTAACCGGGATATAGTAGTGCCCCACTTGCTTGACAATCCGTTCCACCACACGAGTGACGATAGAATCCGTCGATTGCCCGGTATGAAATTGCTGGCCCCAACTGGTCAACAAGTCTTCGCGGAGAAGCTTGCGTGTTCTGCGAAGGCGGCTCTCCACTGCGCTGACCGATACGTTCAGGAACGCTGCTATGGCAGCCATGGACATCTCGCTCATATAGAACAGCATCATCACAGCTCGGCTCGGTTCGTCCAGCTTGTGCAGAGCGTGCCTGATGTCCAGTTGTAGATCGTGCTGTGCCGCAGATTCAGCGGATGATCCGACGAAATCCGGGTCTAGCTGCTCGGTGAACCGGCTCTCCCTCCCCTGCTTTCTCTTCCAATCCAAACTTAGACGTGAAGCAATCGAATACAACCAGCTTCCGAACTTCTGTGGCTCTTGCAGCGTATTCAACTTGAGATAAGCTCTAGTGAACGTCTCCTGAGCAACGTCCTGGGCAAGATGATAGTCACCTAATACCCCGAATGCTACCGCGCAGATCGCATTGGTATACGTTCTGACTAGTTCGGTGAACGCGTGCACGTCACCATCACTGGCTCGTTCCACTAGATTAGAATCGGCTTGGTTCATCTGCCCACTCTCCCTCGCTATCCTCAAATAGTCCTGAAATCGAAATATTTTTTACAGGTTGCTCACGGGGTACGTTTTGCTCGTAGGCTGTACCGATGCCGCAGCACCAGTTGCCTTCGTCAGAACAGCCAGCATCTGCTCGTGACCGTTTATTTGGTTTGTAACACGCGGTCGTTCCAGTATCGGTTGTCCGAGGATAGCACCGATTTCAGGAACATGCCGGTATGCGACCCTTCGATGGCAGCTACTTGTTCTGGCGTGCCCTGCGCAACAACGGATCCTCCACCCTTGCCGCCTTCTGGCCCCATATCGATCAAGTAATCCGACACCTTAATGACATCCAGATGGTGTTCGATGACTAGCACGGTATGTCCATTGTCGACCAACTGATTCAAACAATCGATCAACTTCTGAATATCGTGCAGATGCAGGCCAGTCGTGGGCTCGTCAAGAATGTACAGGTTGTGCGAGCCCCGCTTCAGCTTGCCGATCTCCGTCGCCAGCTTGATGCGCTGCGCCTCGCCGCCGGATAATGTAGTGGACGACTGTCCGAGCTTTAGGTAACCTAGGCCCAACTGATTCAGCACGTTCAATTTATGCAGGATGTACGATTGATCATTGAAAAAGCTAACCGCCTCTTCGATGCTCAGTTCCAGTACCTCCGAGATGTTCTTGCCGTTAAACCGCACTTCAAGCACGTCATTATTGAAGCGTGCACCTTTGCAGGCTGGGCATACCGATTCAATATCTGCCATGAATTGCAGCTGAGTCGTCACAATGCCTTCGCCCTGGCAGTTCTCGCAGCGGCCGTTCTTCTGATTGAAGCTGAATTCGTTCTTGCCAAGCCCCCGCTCCTTGGCATCGTCGGATTCCGCGAACAGCTCACGAATACGGTCGAAGAAGCCGACATATGTGGCTGGATTGGAGCGTGTGCTGCGTCCGATTGGAGACTGATCGATGTTAATAATGCCGGACAAGTGCTCGGCACCTTCGATTGAATCATGTTCGCCCGGCACGATGCGCTGATCCTGGAATATCGCATACAACTGCTTGTACATCACTTCGTTGATCAGCGTACTCTTCCCGGAGCCGGACACGCCGGTCACACAAGTCAGAACGCCGAGCGGGATGTCAATATTGACGTTGCGCAGATTGTTCGCCCTTGCTCCACGTATCTGCAGAGCCAGCCCGGAGGACACCCTCCGCTTGGAAGGCACCTCGATGCGTCGGGCTCCGGACAGGAAGGCACCCGTCAGCGATTGCTTCGACTTGCGCAGTTGAGCAGCCGTGCCTTGGGCGATTACTTGACCGCCTCGCTCACCTGGACCCGGACCGATCTCGATGATGTGATCCGCACTGCGGATCGTATCGATATCGTGCTCCACGACAATGATCGTATTGCCGATGTCGCGCAGCTTCTTCAGCGTCTGTACGATCTTCAGGCTGTCTCGGGCATGCAGTCCAATACTCGGCTCGTCGAGTACATATAACATGCCCATCAAACCGGAGCTGATCTGCGTCGATAGCCGGATACGCTGCGCTTCACCACCGGAGATCGTGTCGGACCTCCGACCCAAGTTCAAATACTCCAAGCCAATATCGATGAGCAGCGTTAGCCGGGAGTCGATTTCGCTGACGATTTGCATCCCGACTTGTCGTTTATGCGGCGCGAAAGTCACATCATCCAGAAACGCCTTCAATTCCTTGAGCGGAATGCTGCAAAGCTCATGGATGTCCTTATCGCCAATTCTCACGCTGAACCGCTGAGCCTTCAGCTTCTTCCCTTCACAGTCTGGACATGTGTTCTCGACCATCACTCTCTTGAAAAACTCGTTGTCCCCGCCATTGCCGCCTCTCTTCTTCACAAACCACTTGTACCAACGGTTCACTTCGGCAACTAGTCCGTGGTATCTTCTCAATTGACCTACCTGCCGTTGGGCATGGCGGGAGTCGGTATTCGTAAGCAGAAGTGGGAACTGTTCGCCCCTCGTTCCGTTGAACAGGATATCGACGAAATCCTCGGATAATTCATGGAACGGAGTATCCAGGCTGTAGCCGTAATGCTCGAACAAGCTGTGCAAATACATGCCCCTGTAAGACTTTTTCGTACTTGGCCCGAACAGGGAAGGATCTAACGCGCCTTTGCTGACACTTTTCTCCGGATTCTTGATCAGGAATCGTTTCTCCGTCCGCAAGTAGGTCCCGATCCCGCCGCATGTCCGGCAAGCGCTGTTCGGATCGTTGAAGGAGAAGTAGGACGGATGCAGCTCGCCAATAACAAGATGATGCTCCGGGCAGCCGAACCCTTCATAGAACGCTTTCATATCTACCGGCTTGTCATCCTCAGCACGTGTAATTTCGAAGCGGATAAAGCCCTCGCCAATCAAGCTCAGACTGTTCTCTATCGTCTTGGTGAGCGACTTGAACAAGCCTGGTTCTACGACTACCTTGTCTACCACAACCTCCATCTGATATTCCGCTTCCTCATCCAACTCGACCGGATCACCTAGATGATGTACGTTCCCATCTATCTTGACACTGCGGAAGCCCTTCGCCCGAATCTCGTCAAATAAGGTCTGGTAGTCTTCGTCGTACAGCTTGAAGATCGGGGCGAGCACTTCCAGCTCGGTGCCTGTCGGCAGGGCCTGAACGTGGTCGATCATCTGGTTCACTGACTTCGTCTCGATCGGATGCTGACAGAACGGACAGCAAGCCTCGCCGGAAGAGGCGAACAACAGCCGCAGGAAGTCGTACATGTCCGTCATAGTCCCCACCGTGGAGCGGGGATTCTGATTGCCCTTCTTCTGCTCGATCGCAATGACCGGAGACAGCCCGAATACAAAGTCAACATCAGGCTTCTTCAACTGATTCATCCGGCTCTTGGCGAACGTTGAGAGCGATTCCAGAAAACGACGCTGCCCTTCCCCGTAGATGACTTCGAATGCAAGGGAGGATTTACCCGAGCCGCTGACCCCGGTAATGACCGTCATTTGATCCCGCGGGATGTTGACGTCGATATTCTTCAGATTGTTCTGCCGAGCGCCTCGGACTTCAATACTTGTCTTCATGAATGGCTGTCGCTCCTTTTAGTCGAAAAAGTCATCATTGTGCAGCATATACCCCGGCTCATCGAGAAAAACCCGACTCTTCGGCGTGGTCCTTGCGTTGAGCGGGACTTGCAGGATATATTCACGCTCCGTCAGCCAACTGCAGGCCATCTCCAGAAACCCTGCATCCAGCCGCACGACCGCCCCCAGCTTGTCCGCCATCTCCGTGATCGAACGCACGTCCTGCTCCTGCTTCAAGTAATCGAGAATCGGGCGGAATAGCTCCAGCTCCCGTTCTTGCAGAAACGCTACAATCCGATCCAGGGTAGTCCTGACCTTCCCCATGTCGACTGCCCCGGTCACTAACCCCTCGTATATGTCTCGAAAGAAAGACGGATTGAATGTCATCGCCTGCAGTACAGCTTCCCGCATCGGCACTTCACCATGGCGGATCACTTCGATCTGCGCCAGCGCGTCGATCATCTTGATGATCCAAAACGCACTATAGGCCGCGTCCTGCTTCACATAACACCACTTCTCCGCCTTGGCTAGCGTAGCTAACACATGACACCCGAGCTGCAACAGCTGCAGCTGCCGGTCGCGTTCGCCAATATAGCGGATATTGGCAAAGTAGTCCTCCAATGACTTATCCTTGGTGAACAGCAGCGTTCCTCGCAGCAAGTAGGCATGACTAAACGAGGTCGCCACCGACTTCTCCACCCAGCGCTTGAACTCATCCCGCGTCTGAATGCTGGCGTTAATCGGGATTCCGTCCTCTACAAAGCACATCTGGTGCTTGATCAGCTTCTGATCCTGCACGATCAGCTTCATGTCGATGTCCGATTTCTCCCACACCTGGTCATAGGACAGGCTGCCGAGCAGAATCGCCGCTATGATCTGATCGTCCTTCCGTGCCTTCTCCACAAAGGCTTGCAACGCCTCTCGGTAGGCGATGTTGATTGGGGTATCCATAGGCTTGATGGCTCCTTCAGTATGAATGGAAGCTGATATAATTCGAAAGCATTAACAATTGAAGCAATATTCTGAGTGTGGTATCATAGGATTATAAAGACCAAGTGCTCTAACACTTGGTCCCTACAATTGGCTTGGATGGTATATCCCCTTCGAGTCATTATAAGAGGACGAAAACCCACCTTCGGCGCTAACCTTCGGGTGGGTTTTTACTTTCTCTTGTTGTTATTGCTGATGTATGTTAAAAGTGCAAGGATAAACATTCCAAAGAGGAACATAATCGTGATTGCATCTTTTACTTCCATGGCTTCACCTCCTTTTAAAGGGAAACCATGCCCACCCAAGATTCAATTGTATCTATATTTTACCATCTAACTTTTATACGAACAAGTGCTCTTTTTTCTAGATCCTAAATGAACGGACACCAGAGACCTTATTTGCTGTTAACGCCTCTGTTTCACGATCTTTACGGACTCAGCAGCCCTTATTTCACACAATTCCATGTGTCGGGGCTCCATTAAAGGTAAATAAGAGATCCTGTGTCCGATAGAATGCAATTCGACTCTAAAATCAACAAATAAGGGATCCTGTGTCCGTTCGAATCTATCTCCGGTACGATAACAAACCCTCAAGCCGCCCCTTAACATCCAACCACTCGTCATCGATCACACTATAAACGACATAATTTCTACGGTTGTATTTCTTCCGGAACATCCCTTCCCTAACCGCTCCTAACCGTTCAATCGCCCGTTGTGACCTAATATTATCCGGAGTCGTAATCAGCTCCACACGAACCGCCGACCATTGTTCGAACGCATATTGCAGCAAGAGATACTTGCATTCCGTATTCACCCGAGAACGCCAAACTTCAGGTGTGTACCAGGTGGAACCAATGTTCAAGTTACGATTCTGCTCAGATATTCTAAGGTAGCGAGTCGTTCCAACAATCCGATTAGACTCTTTATCCAACACAGCAAACGGATATTCCTCTCCGCAATCCCTGCCATACAGCGCCTTGACCACAAACGATTCCATCTCTTGTATGGAAGAAATTACCCGTGGATAGTAGGTCCATATCTCAGGATTTCTCGAACATTCGTACAGTGGCTCAATATGCGCAATCTCTAATGGAAGTAAAGCAACACGTTCACCAACCAACTCACTAAATATCACTTCCTATAACACTCCCCTTACCCCTTAACCAAGGATAAACTCAAAATCGCACTTATCAGGTGAAGTCTAACATAGTTGTTAATATAATCAAATCGATGCAGCGGCCCGGCTCGGATGGGGAGCAGAACTAACGCCCCCATATTTAGCGAGCTTATGGGTTCCCAGGCCTCCCTCTCGGTATGGTATAATAACCCATAGCGGTACATAGTGCGAAGACAGGAGTAAGGCTGCTTATGAGTTTATTGCAAAAGTATTTTTCGCGAAAATTCTTTTGGCGCATCGTCACAACCAATACACTGCTCGTGGTCCTATTCTTGCTGGTCTTCTGCTCAATCATCTATGTGTATTCCCGCAATACGACGCTCGAGCTTCAGCAGGACGCCAATCGCAAAGTACTCAATCAGGTCAATTACAACATCGACAACTTGAACGATATGGTGAAGTCGTTGGCTGTGTCTTCCTTCTACGATCGGGACTTGATTTCGCTGATGTATACGGAGGAACCGGAGATATTCCAGTACTACAATAAGCTGAACAAGCTCGATCAGATCGTCAACACGAACCTATTCGTGAGCGCTGTAGAGATCTATAACGCCAATAACAAATGCACCTATTCCAACTCGATTGTAGCAGTGTCGTGCAGCCAGCAGGAGAAGAGTAAGTTGCAGAACTACTTGATTCAACAACAGAACGTGCCGAAGCTGACCCTGCTTCCATATACCATGAAGGTAGGCGGCATTGACCGCAATGTATTTGCTTACTTTATGTACAATTCGGTTGGTAGCTACACAAACAATGAAAGCGTTCTCATGGTTGCCGTGAAACCGGAATGGCTGTTCGACAACATTCGCACCCTGAATGAATTGGCAGCCGGTGCGCTGGGTAATGTCTTCCTGGTGGACAACAACGGCCAAGTGATCGATCGCAATGAACAAAGTGAAGCGGTAAACGCCCGCCGCGAGGAAATCATCGCCAAGCTTAAATTAGAAACCAAACCTTCCGGCTACTTTATCGTTAATAATCAAGAGGGCAAACAAATCGTGTCTTACATGTCCTCGCAGCTCAACCAATGGAAAGTGATAAGCATTCAGCCGTACAACCAACTATTCGGCAGGATTAATCAAATCGGCACGTTTGCCTTGTTCGCATTGATCGCTTTCGTCGCGCTTTCGTTTATCGCTTCCGTGCTGTTCTCCGTTCGTTTATACAAGCCGGTAGGCGGGCTGGTCAATCAATTGCAACTGATGCCGAACCGCGGATTGGAGCTTAACGGCAGCGATAAAGATGAAATGACTTTTTTGACGAACGCCTACAAGAACATGCAGAACAATATCAACCAGATGCAAGAAACCGGCGTCGCCAATCGGCAGACGTTGTACGAGTATTTTGTGCGCGAATGGATTTCCGACAGCTCTGGCATTACGGCGGAGCAGGTCCGGCAATATGCCGACGGTCAGATCTGGTTGGCCGACCAACCATTTATGCTCATCTTATTGAAGATTGACGATTATGCGGCCTACTGCCACGACCGCAACGAGTTGGAGAAGAGGCTTTGCCGGTTTGCGACCTGCAATATCGCGGGAGAGATTGTCGGCGAGCATTATGCGAACCAAACCATCGACATGATGGGCGATCACCTGGTGTTGCTGATCCAACTGCCGACTCCCGGCGGTGATAGCGAATTCGAGGCGTATGCGTTCATTACAGAGCAGATGCATCGTATTCAGGATACGTTGCACAATTATTATAAACTTAGCTTAACGGCGGTACTGAGCGAACCTATTGCCGACTATCGGGCGATTACGACGCATTATCAACTGACGCAAACGCATGCGCTTTATCGGATGATCGCGGGCAAACAGACTGTGATTACGCCGCAATTGTACAACAGTCAGCAGAAGCGAGCGGATGAGCAAGTTCCCGCCGAACAGTACAGGAAACTTGCCGAGAGCATCAAGAGCAATCAGCAAGAGCAGATGAATCAGCGGTTGGACGAAGTGTTCCGGACGATTGCCACCTTTCACTGCGAAGAAGTGGACGAGGCGATCATGCAACTGCTGATGATCATCAACCAGACCGTGCGGGAAATGAAATCACCAAAAGCTCATTCCATGGCGGTTGTGTTGCAGCGCTACAGAAGACAAGTGTTGGAACAGGAAACACTCCCGGCTATGCGACAATTGATCGGCCACATGCTGGAGGAGCTAACTATCGAGCGCAAGGCCGGTAAATTCGACAAACCCGAGTTTCTGATCGGCGCGGTGAAAGAAATGATAACCCAGAACTTCACCGACCCCAACCTTAGTTTGCAATCGATAGCTGATGCGCTTAAGATGTCTCCGGGGTATCTCGGTCGTTATTTCCGCGGCAAGGAGTCCATGTCTATCGCCGATTACATCAACGAAAATCGGTTGACCCAATCGCTTCATCTGTTGGAGCAGACCGACGATAGCATCGTGGATATTATTAAGAAAATCGGGTTCAACAACGAGAGTAACTATTTTAAATTATTTAAGAAACGATACGGCATTACCCCGAAAGAATATCGCCTGACACGAAATCCATGATCAAGCTGTTACCCTCGGACCTGCAAGGCAGACGGAAATCCCGCGCCGCTGCAGGTCTTTCTATTGTTCTTAGGTCGCGGCTGCGCATAATTTCACAGTGGAGCATGATTTTATAGTCGTCATTTTACAGCCATTGTACGATCTTATCAGTATTCAGGGGGGCTGTGAATGGAACATAATCAAACCATACAAACGATTTGACGAAAGGGAGGTGAGAGTATGAATCCAATTGTTTGGGCTAGAAAAGAAGGCAAGCTGTTATACAAAAACCGCGAGCTGTTCATAATGGCGTTACCCGCTGTATTGTTCAAAATTATTTTCAACTACTTGCCATTGATCGGACTGATTATTGCATTCAAGAAGTACAATTACGCACAAGGCTTGTGGGGAAGCGATTGGGTCGGATTCCAGAACTTCAAATTTTTCTTCACCTCCGACAATGCGTTTCGGATTACGCGGAATACGATCTTTTACAACGGCTCATTCATCGTGTTGACGACCGCGATTTCCGTCGTGTTCGCCATTATGATGAATGAAATCAGCCGCCGCTGGTTGAAAGTCCACCAGACGGTGCTGTTCCTGCCTTATTTCCTCTCGTGGGTCGTCGTCAGTTATGTGACACTCGGTTTCCTTGAGCACAAGAACGGCTTCCTGAATCAGCTGTTTCTTTCTTGGGGGGTAGATCCGGTCAAGTGGTACCAGGATCCCGTATACTGGCCGGTCATTATTATCCTGGTCTACTTATGGAAATCGGTCGGATTCTCATCGCTGATTTATTATGCGGGTATTCTCGGAATTGACCCTTCTTATTATGAAGCCGCCCGCATAGACGGGGCGTCGAAGCTGCAAATGGTACGCAACATTACGATCCCACTCCTAACACCTCTGATTATCATTTTGTTCATCGTAGCAGTGGGCGGCATCTTCCGTGCTGATTTCGGTTTATTTTACTTCGTGCCTAATGATGTGAGCTTCCTGTATCCCGTTACGGATGTCATTGATACGTATGTGTATCGGTCGCTTCGCGTAGCCGGTGATGTCGGCATGTCGACTGCAGTCGGATTGTATCAATCGGTTGTCGGCTTCTTCCTTGTGCTCACAACAAATTGGATTATCAGAAAAATTAACTCGGACAATGCGTTGTGGTAGGGGGACAAGCATGAACACATCCGTTACGAAAACAAAAGTCGCGCCGCTTATTATCAACTTGTTTTTCACCCTCTTGTCCATAGCGGTGTTGATTCCACTCGTTCTAGTCGTCTCCATCTCGCTTACGGATGAGAAATCGCTGATCGCCTCGGGCTATCATCTGATCCCGCAGAAACTGAGCTTCCTTGCGTACGATATTATTCTGCAAAGCCCGAAGCAGCTATTGACCGCTTATGGTGTCACCGTGCTTGTTACCGTAATTGGGACGATAGGCGGATTGCTGCTTACGTCGATGGTCGCCTTCGCGATATCACGAAAGGACTATCGTTATCGCAGGGTAACGACACTGTTCATCTTCTTCACGATGCTGTTCAGCGGCGGGCTAGTTCCGTTCTACATCTTGGTTTCGCAATACCTGCATCTGAAAGACACGATATGGGCGCTCATCATCCCTTATCTGATTAGTCCCTTCTATGTGCTGATCATGAAAGGATTCATGGAGAAAATTCCCCAGGAAATTTTCGAATCTGCGAAGATCGACGGGTCGAGTGAAAATCGGATTTTCTTCACGATCGTCATCCCACTCTCGCTGCCTGCGCTCGCAACTGTCGGTTTGTTCATTTCCTTTGTGTACTGGAATGATTGGTGGCTGGGTCTGCTCTTCATTAACGAACCGCATCTCGTGCCGCTGCAACTGCTGTTGTACCGCATCATGAACACGATCGAGTTTCTGACTAACAATGTGAATCTCCTTAATGTGGCTATCGACTTGACGCAATTCCCTAGTTTGTCCGCACGGATGGCCATGGCGGTGCTTGCTGCGGGTCCGATGATGTTCGTGTTCCCGTTCTTCCAACGTTATTTTGTCGCCGGGCTGACAGTAGGTTCGGTTAAAAGTTAAAGGGAGGTCCATTCAAACATGAAAAAGACATTTGTTAGCAGAGTCGTTATTGGGATGATGATCTTGTGCCTTGTCGTTGCCTTGGCCGCTTGTGGTTCGAAGGACAACAAGGCCGCCTCGACGAACCCCGCCGATTTGAAGCCGGTTGAGCTGATCTGGTATTTGCCGGAATCGGCCATTCCCGCCGACCTTAAGACAGTGGAAGAAGAGGTTAACAAAATTACAAGAGCCAAAATCAATGCTACAGTGAAGCTGAACGTCGTCGCGTTCGGCGATTACACGCAAAAGATGAACACTGTCGTCGCCTCGGGTGAGAAGGCGGATCTGATCTGGACCTCGAACTGGAACTTCGACTATGTGCAGAATCAGAGCAAAGGCGCGTTCCTTGCCTTGGACGACTTGATCGATAAATATGCTCCCGACGTGAAGAAAAGCATGCCTCAGTTCGTGTGGGATGCAACGAAAATTGCCGGCAAAATATATGGCGTCCCGAACTACCAAACCGTTACGAATACGGAAGGCTTCATCGTTCTGAAGGAGATTGCCGACAAATACAAGCTGGATCTGAGCAAATTGAAAAAACTGAACGATATCGAGCCGATGCTAGCGCAAGTCAAAGCGGGTGAAAAGGCGGATTTCGTATATCCGTTATATCGTCTTGGAAACTTCGGCAATATGGCACGGATGTACAATCTGGAGCCCATCATCGCCAACATCGCTTTTATTAACCTGAAGGACCCGAATAAGGTGTTAAGTGTATTCGATACCCCGGAGTATATGGATTATATTAACACGGTTCGTGGTTGGTATTTGAAAGGATACATCAACCAGGATGCCGCTACGCTCAAAGCGTTGACAGATCTGCAGAAATCGGGCAAAGTGCTATTCGGCTACCATAATGCGCTCAAACCGGGCGGCGAGGCCGAAACAAAAGTGCAGATGGGCGGCAGAGACGTTATTTATGGTAAAACGACAGAAACCTATGCAGGGACGAACACGATTATTACGACCATGCAAGCCATCAATGCCAAGTCGGCCAATCCTGAACGCGCAATGATGCTAGTGAATTTGGTGAATACGGATGAGACCCTGTATAACTTGATGAAATTGGGTGTGGAAGGCAAACATTACACGAAAAATGCGGACGGCTCCGCCAAAATTATCAAAGATGGCGGCTACGCAATGGCCGACTGGACGATCGGCAACGTATTCAAGGGCTTGATTCTGGAAGGCAAAGATCCGAAGGTTGCGGAAGCGACTCGCAAGGAAAATGAGGGTGCCAAACCGTCGCCGATCATGGGCTTCAAATTCCAGCCGGGAGCGGTGTCCGCAGAAATCTCCAACGTCACAGCACTGATTGATGAATACGGTCCCGGCTTCAACACCGGCACAGTAGAAGCTAAAGACAAGATGACGGAATACAAAGACAAATTGAAAAAAGCCGGCATCGACAAAATTATCGCTGAGGTGCAAAAGCAACTGGACGAATGGAAAAAGACGAAGTAAACGTAGACGCCCTTTCGCTTCCAATAGGAAGTTGGAAGGGCGTTTTTTCGTGTAGAAACTCCGGTATGCTTGATCAAAGTTTCCGAACGACGTCGAGTATTTATGATAGACTGCTAATAACTGTTATGTATGACAATCGAGAAGTCGGGTTAATAATCAGCAGGGGTAGATGGAGGGGTCCGATGTTACACAAGATAGGAAGTTTGTCGCTCAAGACGAAACTGTTTCTACTGATTCTCATCTTCTTCTGCATACCGTCGATTCTCATCGGCATGAACTGGCAGTCGCGGTCAAGCCAAACGATCGAGAAGATTGCCGTCGATTACGATCAACTATTGGTCGGACAAATACAAGACCGCTTGGATGCCTATTTCAAAGATTTGGCCAAAGATTTGTCGCCCTATTTGGTGCACCCGCTCGTTACCCAATATATATATTTGGCTAAAGGAGATACATATGGGGATTTTGCGATTGGGCAACGTTTGCAGAAAGAAGTATTTCCTAGCCTACTATTCTCCCGCAATGAAATAACCAGATTTTCCCTTATATCGGCAGAGGGGCCCATCGTTACAAGTGAGGGTGGATTCGATCCCGCTGAACGGTATCGTTCGGTGTTGAATCTGCTGTCCGATGATAGCTCCTTCAAGGTGTTGAATATTACTTGGTATAATGGGAAACCGATCGTCACAGCAGCACAAAAAATCGTTGACGCCTCCCTTTCTTCCGCGCAAGGGTTATTTGTCATTGATATTGACTTGTACGAGCTCGCCCGATTTTTTGGCAATATTCAATTGGGGCAAAGCGGGTTTATCTGGATATTCGGCAAGGATGGGGAGATCATCTATCATCCTGACCACGGGAAGATCAGCAATAGATTGGAACCGGCGGTGCGGGGCAATTTCGGCAGCTCCAACGGTTATTTCATGAGCACGATTGACAGAGAGAAGAAGCTGATTTATTACAGTCAATCTTCCCTTACGGAGTGGTATATCGTCTCGGAGGTGCCTTTTCACGAGTTAAACGGAACCTTGATGGTGCTACGCAATACGTCCATCGCCTTCATGCTATTGCTCATCTTACTTGCGCTCGTCGTAGGCGGCATAGGTTCGTTGACCGTTACGGGTTCTTTGCTGAAACTTCAGCGGCTGATGAGACGGGCAGAGATAGGGGACCTTAGCGTGCGCGCGCCTGGCAACCGGTTGTTTGTCGAGATTGATAGCTTGAATCAAGGCTTCAACCGAATGATAGCCGAACTAAGACGATTGATCGAAGTTGAGCATCGCGCCGAGCTGCGGGAGAAGGAAATGGAGATCAAGCAGCAGGAATCGATGCTGCGGATGATGCAATCGCAAATCAATCCGCATTTTCTATATAATACACTGGAAGTGATCAACTCTTACGCGATCGTGACCGATGTCCTTCCGATCAGTCGGATGGCCACGGCCCTCGCCCGCATTTTTCGCTACAGCATCAACCATTCCTCAAGACGGGTTACTTTGCAGCAGGAGCTGGACTATATCCGTACGTACTTATCGATTCATTCCGAGAGGAACCTTGATTTTATTCTCGATTGGGACGTAGATGAACACCAGGCAGCAAATGTGGAAGCGGCGAGCTTGATTATACAGCCGATCGTAGAGAATGCCTTCATTCACGGCTACGACCGCTATAAGCTAAGTGCGGACTATATCGGTATTCACGGCAGAGAAGAACAATCGAGCTATATCGTGACGATTAGTGATCGTGGCGGAGGTATCGAAAGCGCTGTCATGAAACAATTGAACGACGTGTTCCTGGGTACGGCTGATCCGATCATTGCCACTGAAGGAAGAATCCCGTCCGATGGTGGAGGCATCGGCTTGTGGAATGTTCATAAGCGCATCCAGCTCACCTTCGGAAGCAACTACGGGCTGTGGATCACCAAGTCGGACGAGAGCGGCACGGATATAGAAATCCGACTGCCGTTGAAGTAGCGGGGCAACGAGTTAGAGATGATCCGGACTGTCATTAAAAGCAACATGGGGGTAGGGAACATGTATTCAATCGTAATCGTCGATGATGAACATATGATCAAACAAAGTTTGCGCAAACTGATCGAAAAGGCGGAACATGGATTTCAGGTGGTCGCGGATGCCAAGAACGGCATCGAAGCACTGGAGCATGTTGCCATGTACGCGCCGGACCTGCTGTTCATCGACATCAAGATGCCAGTCATGGACGGCCTGGAGCTGCTTGAGCAATTGGCCTTGCGCGAAGGCGATCGTGAGGTGGTCATCATCTCGGGGTATGACGATTTTCGTTACGCGCAGAAAGCATTGCGGTTCGGGGTAACGGATTACATTCTGAAGCCGATCGAACCGGAGCAGGTAATCGCGGCGCTTCACCGTGTCGCTGCCCGGCTGGCAGCCAAAGAAATGGATATGGTGCGGGACAGCAGCTGGGTCCAATATTGCCGAACGCATGGAACGGTTATTGCTGAATTGCTCTGGCTGCTAGAGGACGCCCGGTTGCTGGACAAGCTTGCCTTGATCGACCGCCAGTTTCGCGAGCAAGGCGTCTCGTCACGCTTGATGAAGCAGCTGTATATGAATTTGACGGCGCTCGTCTTTCTTGAACTGCGAGACAAAAACGTAGAGGGCTTGGACGCATTGTCGGTTCGGGTGAAGGAAGCGGGTACTGAGCATGTATTCTCCATTATGAAGGATGTGATGACGGAGGCAGCCGGCATCATTCGTCGGAGTCGCAATTTCGGCCATCGGAAAAGCATCGAATATGTTGTCCACTATATTGAGCGAACCTATCGGCAGGAAACCCTATCGCTATCCGAGGTGGCAGATCAAATCGGGATATCCGTGTCTCATTTGAGCTTATTGTTCAAAGAGGACATGGGAATCGGATTCATCCAATACGTAACGAAGAAACGAATGGAACAAGCGATGTTATTGTTGCAGGACCCGCTCAGCAAAGCGACGGAAATCGCTCACCAAGTTGGATATGGTGACTACTCGCATTTCAACAAGGCGTTTAAGAAGTATTGCGGGGTTTCGCCGCAGGAATACAAAAAACGCTTTGGCGTTTATTAAGCACAACACAAGACTTTGCCAAAAAAACAACCACAATTCCAAAAAAATCGCCTATGTTCCATCGTGCCCTTCTCTTAATGTATATCTTGTAACCTAAATCGCTTTCTAGTACAAAAAGGGAGGAATTCGCATGGCCGGTCGTCACACAAAAAAAGGGATCGTTCTACTGCTCGTAATGGTGCTCGCAATGGTAAGTGTTCTTGCGGCATGCAGCAGCAAGTCAGAAAGTGGCAATGAACCCCCCAAAGAATCGCCGAAAGTCAGCCTTCTATTGTCCCATGCCAACGCACCTTATACAAAAGCAGTTACCAATTGGGATGACAATGAGTATGTCAAAGAATTGGAGAAGCTAAGCGGATTCGATCTGCACTACGAGTTCCTCGGCCACACACCAGATTTCATACCACAGCTGACCACTCGTTTCGCATCGGGCAATTTGGCCGATCTAATGCGCACAGAAGGGATTGAGTCAAGCTCAGCTCCAGGAGCTGTAGACGCAGGTGCGTTCACCGAGCTCGGACCGCTTATCGACAAATTCGCGCCGGGTCTGAAGAAAGCGATTCCACAGAGTGCATGGGACAGTCCAAGGG